>JADMKQ010000116.1 GCA_015478735.1 Sphingorhabdus sp.
AGCCATTGACAGCTTCCTCTTCCGGCTTCCCTTCGGCCAGTAAGTCCTGCACGGCAAGCGCCGCATGATCAGGATTTTGGCGAACAAAATTCTGAATAAGGGCGGCGCGCTCCGAATAACCGTCTGCCGAGCTGATCATGTCCAGAGATACAGGTTTAGCAGGCTTGGTCAGCGGTTGATCTGTTGGTTCGTCAACGCTTGATGTCAGTTCCAGTCGCCCTGAGCCTTGAAGCACACTGGTCAGATTCCTATCCGAGCGAAGTTTCTTCAGCAGCGGACGACCTATTCCCAGAACCAAAACGAGAGCCACTAATAATGCCGAGATATTTCGCACCAGCATCGAAACCCAACTGGCTTCCCACCAGTTTTCCGTGACTTCCTCCACCGTTAGGAACGAACGGGCCTCTATCGCAACGACATCTCCGCGTTGTGCTTGAAAACCGATGGCTCCCTTCACCAGCGCTTCCACTGCCGCCAGTTCTTCTGCCGAGCGCTGTTTGTTCCCTACCGGAGAGCGTAGAGCGACGGCGACGGACAAGCGACTGAGAGAACCCGCAGCCTGCTTGGTCACAGATATTTCACGTCCCAAAGCAAATTTGCGGGCAAATTTTTCCGATGTGCGACTTGTTTCTGCTACATCAATTTGTGCGTCATTACCGGCAAAATCATCGGTCAGTTCAGGGTCTTCTGGCGGTCTATTGGCCAATGCACCGGGAATACCAAAGCTTGCTTTCTCGCCCGGTTCATTGGACCAGCTACCTTGTTCGGACTGGATCTGTGCGCTTTCTTTTGGAAATGTTTCACGCGTGGCCCGGTTTTCTGAAAAATCCATTTCCGCTGTAACTTCTGCCGTAAAATTATCAGCCCCGATCATTGGGATCAGCAGCGACATAATCGTCCGGCGGTAACGTTCCTCAACCTGCGTCTGTATCATCAGATGACGTTCCGCCTGAGCAGATGCACCCGTCCCACCTTGGCGCGACATCAACCGTCCATTTTGATCAACTACGCTTACGGCGTCGGACGCAAGTCCAGGAACTGAACTGGAGACAAGATAAATGATTGATTGCACTTGCGCTTCGTTAAGACGATTGCCGCCAATGAGGTCCAGCATCACCGACGCGGAAGGTTCTGACCTGTCGCGGACAAATATGCTTGGCGGTTCAACCGCCAAATGAACGCGGGCCGAAGCAATATTTTCCATCACCTCTATCGTGCGCGCCAAATCCAGTTCGCGGGCACTTCGTAGTTTCTCGTTTTCTACTGCTCGGCTCGCACCCATGGGCATTGCCGAGATGAGGCTGTCCCCATCCGGGGCTGAACGTGGTAGACCTTGGGCAGCAAGCGATAACTTGGCCTGATGATAATCATTTTCCGCCACTGTCAACGCGCCGGTTGTATCGTTAAAATTGAACATTATGTCGGATTGCTTTAACGCTTCTGCAACGGCGGCCTTGTCCGCTTCCGGAAGACCTCTGAACAGGTCGCGCTGCGGCGGTTCCCTCAAGGCCAGCCACAGAAAACCGGCGATCACTACAACGGCCAACAAGCCAAGCATAGGAAGTGCACGCATAATAGCAGGTTGCTGGGTTAACGCACGAAAGCGGTCACGCCAGAAAATATTGGACCCAAAACCATATATGGGCGAAGCCGGTGATAGGCTGCGCGCTGGCTCAATAACCTGATCGTCGGCGGTAAGACTTAGCTCGTTCATATCACACCGGCATTGTCATGATGTCTTGATAGGCTTTGATCAGCTTATTTCGGACCTGAAGCGTCAATTCGAAACCAAGTGACGCCTTCTGCTTCGCCAACATCACACCAGCAACATCGTTGGTCCTACCCATCGTATAATCCCGGGTGAAGTCACCGGCATGGTCTTGCTGTTTGCTGACATCACCAATCGCAGAAGCCATAGCGGCGCTGAATGGCGGTCGTGAAATAGCTACACCCGGTTCCAATGAAGCAGAAGCGGCTTTCTTAAACACATCATTTTGCGCAATGATATCCTGCCGCATCGCAAGTAACTGTGAAGTGATGCCGCTCATCATATTAGTTCGCTTGTCAAAGCCGACTGTTTGTCGATCTCTAAAGATACACTCATCATCATCCCCAAATGCTGGTCCACGAACCCACTCCAGAAACAAAGGAGCGTGGCTCAGTCATTTGATCGCAAGCGTTATGCCAATTTTTTCCGTCATATATTACTCTTGTTATTCAACAACTTATGGATCTCTAAGCTGCGCAAGCCAATTTTCTGACTATCCGCGCGCCAATATGCTGACACGTCGCCATTTTATTGGCGCTGAAAACTTCTCCTAAACCAATCTGCTCCCGTTCCGTTTTTGTGGTTGCGGCCGCTGAGGATTTTATTTGGCGACCCATCTGCATTTGAAAGGAAAATTACATGACGATTATCGGAACGAATGTTGCAGCCATGCGCACAAACACCGCAGCTAATAGTGCTGAACTGAGCCTCGCGCGGTCCATTGAACGACTCTCTACTGGACGCCGTATCAACAATGCCAGCGATGACGCCGCCGGCCTTGCCATCGCCACGCGCATGACCGCCGAAGTCCGCGGTCTGAATATGGCTATCCGCAATGCGAATGACGGTATCTCTCTCGCTCAGACCGCAGAAAGCGGCATGAAAGAAATTAACAACATGCTGCAGCGCATGCGTGAACTGTCTGTTCAATCCGCCAACGGCACCCTCGACGCTGGAGACCGCGTGAACCTTCAAACCGAAGTTGCCGCACTGATCTTGCAAATTGGTGATGTCGCTACACGTACTGACTTTAATAATGTATCTCTGCTGGACGGCAGCGCAACTACCGTCAATATCCAGACCGGTTCTTCAGCTGGCGAAATCGTAGCAATCACCCTGACCGATGTCACTGCCGCAACATTGGGTGTCGATGCGGTTGACATCAGCACCGAAGCTGGCGCGAACACCGCACTGGCTGCACTGACAACTGCAATGGATACTGTGACGACGGCCCAGGCATCTCTTGGTGCATCACAGAACCGCTTGCAGGCGACAATCTCGAACCTGACTGGCCGGGTGACCAACATGACGGAATCACGGTCACGTATTGAAGATGTCGACTTTTCGGGGGAAACAACCGCTCTCGCCAAGGCACAGATCTTGAGCCAGGCCTCCACCGCGATGCTCGCTCAGGCCAACCAGTCGCAGCAGGGTGTGCTTAGCCTGATCCGTTAAAATTGATCCGTTAGGTATCTGGTCCCGTTTAACGGACTATGAAACCCCCGGCGCTGGCTGTCCCCATGCTGTCGCCGGGGGTTATATATTTGCATTGATCAGCAACATGTCAGCCGCTTTCTCTTGCCTTTTCAAAGCGACAATCTAGCTTGAGCGTCACTAGGGAGCGGAACTATATGGCGGCGCAACAGGTTTTGGTGATTGACGAGGGTACGACTTCGACGCGCGCAATACTTTTCGATATTGACGGCAATATGCGCGGATCGCAGCAAGAGGATTTACAGCAATATTATCCCGCCACCGGTCTGGTAGAGCATGATGCCGAAGAAATCTGGACCAAAACTCTACTCTGCTGCGAAAAGATGATTACCAAAGCAGGCGGAGCGGAAAAAATCGCCGCAATCGGCATTACCAACCAACGCGAAACTATTGTGGCTTGGGACAAGCGATCCGGCGAACCGCTATGCAAGGCGATTGTCTGGCAGGACCGCCGCACCGCCGATATGTGCGATGCGCTCAAAGCTAAGAGACTGGAGCCGATGATCCAGAGCAAAACTGGGCTTGTGCTCGACCCCTATTTTTCCGGTAGTAAAATTAGCTGGATGCTGAAAAACCGACCAGAAGTGGCTGCGGCTGGAGATAATTTGGCGTTCGGGACGATTGAATCCTATCTCATCTTTCGGCTAACCGGTGGCCTTCATATTACAGATGCCAGTAATGCCAGTCGTACGATGTTGATGACACTGGATGGTAGAGATTGGGATGATGGACTACTGGATTTGTTTGATATCCCGCGCAAAGCATTGCCAACCATTGTGGATTGTGCAGGAGATCTGGGCAGGACTTCGGCCCAGCTATTCGGATCAGAGATCATGGTAAGCGGTTCAGCAGGAGATCAACAGGCCGCTACAATCGGGCAAGCTTGCCTCAGCGTAGGGCAAACCAAAGCGACCTTTGGTACCGGTGCGTTCATCCTCACGAATTGCGGCGAAAATGCTCCCAAGTCAGAGCACCGCCTGCTTTCTACTGTACTTTATCAACTGGAGGGCAAGCGAACGTACGCGCTGGAGGGCTCCGTTTTTGTTGCGGGTAGTTTGATGCAATGGCTTCGTGATAAAGTCGGCCTGATCACATTTGCAGGTGAAAGCGAAGAGCTTGCCCGCTCGGTAGATGATAATGGCGGGGTTTATCTGGTCCCTGCCCTCTCCGGTCTGGGCGCACCCTATTGGAAAGCGGATAGGACAGCCGCTATTTCGGGTCTTAGCTTTTCAACGACCAAGGCCCATATTGTGCGGGCCGCATTGGAAGCGGTCGCTTATCAATGCCATGATTTGAAAACAGCTTTCTCTGCGGACGGCACGGACTGGCAAAGCCTACGGATCGACGGTGGTATGGTGGCAAATGACTGGATGGTTCAGGATCTGGCCAATATACTCGACCTACCCGTCGAGCGACCCGAATTTATTGAAACAACCGCGCTTGGTGCAGCCATGCTGGCTGCGGTTGGCTGCGGGATATATGGATCTTTGGAAGAAGCTTCCGTAATGATTAGGGGTTTTGAAACCTATCAGCCCAAGATTGCTACCTCGCAACGTGAGGCCCGTCTGGCCGGATGGAAAAAAGCGGTCGAAGGGGTTTTAAGAGGCTAAGACTATCTTGAACGCAGACCGGGCCGTTTGCAGGATATTTCTGCGTCAAAACCACGCCAAATATGACCGTTTTCAATTTCTTTTATGAAATGACCAACACGGTTCTCGTCACTGAAATTAAACAGATCGACATCAATAGCCCGGTTGAATTGCATTCCAAACTCCTGGCCATCCACCCAGCGCACATGACCGGAAACTGTACCGAACCCGGACTTTTTAAACTTAACAGGTTGTTCAACCTGTAAATGGACTGGCGCAGTGGCACGAATTCCGAAAGTAGAGATGTTGCGGATCAGGGCATCATATGGTCCAGCAGAATCCGTGAATAACTCTATTTTGACCAGTTTTCGTATTCGCGGCTCACGAAGAACTGGCTGATCGTTTCCTGTATCAATATTTTTAAGCAGACTACCCATTATTGCGATCCTGTAGTGCCCCTTAATTGCTCCTCACCTATCAATCCCAAAGGAGGCGACATTAACCTTAACGGCTTATTACTCGAAATATTAAAGGGAGCCGCCTAAAAAAGAGTAAACAAAATACCTTTTAAACTATCCTCGGTCCTACCCTGACCCACCATAAACAAAAAAGGCCCACCATTTGGCGGGCCTTTTCAAAGTTCTATCGAAACTGTTGCTTAAGCGTCTTTTTGCTTCTTCTGTGCCTTCAGATCAGCCCAGACCGACTTGTAAGCCAGGAAACCAAGAATAGTGGCCAGTATCAGGAAGGCAATCACTGCCCATCCGGTTTGTTTCTGCTTAATCAGCGATGGTTCTGCCGTCCAGATCAGGAATGCCGTAACGTCCTGTGCCATCTGCGATACGGTCGCTTTTGTTCCGTCAGAATAGGTTACCTGATCATCACCTGTGATTGGCGGTGCCATAGCAAGGTTCAGGTTCGCAAAATACGGGTTGTAATGCAGACCTGGACCAGGGCGGTTTGCTTCCGGCAAATTCGCTGGCGGATCGGTATAACCGGTAAGCAGAGAATAGATATAAGGAGCGCCACCTTCACGTGCTTTGGTCATCAAAGAAAGATCTGGTGGAATAGCATTGTTGTTAGCCGCAGCAGCCGCAACATCATTTGCGAAAGGCTTTGGAAATTTATCCGCTGGAATTGACGGGCGCGTTGATGCTTCACCGGTTGCAGGGTCAATGTCCGGGGTTTCAATGGGCCAGTTCGCGGCAATCGCCTTCACTTCATCTTCGTTATAGCCAAGATCGGTAAGGTTGCGGAACGCTACCAGTCGAATGGAGTGACAGGCTGCACAAACCTCTTTGTAAACCTGAAAACCGCGCTGAAGCTGTTGGTTATCAAACTTGCCAAAAGGACCATCGCTCTTGAAAGAGACATCCTTTGGTTCCTCGTGGAATTGATATTCCACAGCCTTTACAGGCGGGTTGGAAACATAATCCACCGCACCGCGCCCAAATGAATAGACCAGCATTCCAGCAAAGAACAAACCGATCAATATTCCGAAAAATCTTACCATTACCCAGATCCCTGTTTCTTAGCTGGTTTGTTTTAGTGGTTTGCCGGTCACCGCTTCGGTGATCGAATTTGGTAGCGGCTCAGGTTTCTCGATACGAGAGAGCAGCGGCAAAATGATCAAGAAGTGCGCGAAATAATATGCGCCGGCAATCTGACTCATCATCACAAATGGTTCTTCCGCTGGTGCACCGCCGCAGTAACCAAGTACGGCCACACATGGGATCAGTCCGAACCAGAAGAATTTCTTGAACCTTGGGCGATAGTCACCGGAACGAACAGGTGATTTGTCGAGCCATGGCAGGAAGAACCAGACCAGGATGGCAGAGAACATAGCCAAGACACCGAGCAGCTTCGCTGGAATGAACAGGAAGTCAAAGGTGAAGGCACGCAGAATTGCATACCAGGGCCAGAAATACCATTCAGGAACGATATGCGCCGGTGTCGAAAGCGGGTTAGCCGGAATATAGTTGTCGGCATGACCCAAAGCATTCGGAAGGAAGAACATCATTGCCGTGAAGAAAATCAGAGCAAGACCGAGGAACCAGCCATCTTTCGCTGTGTAGAAAGGATGGAACGGAATCGTATCCTGCTCGCCTTTCACGTCAACGCCTGTTGGGTTGCTCGATCCCGGAATATGCAATGCCCAGATGTGCATGATGATAACGCCGGCAATCACAAATGGCAGCAGATAGTGAAGCGAGAAGAAACGGTTCAACGCAGCATTATCCGGTGCAAATCCGCCCAGAAGCAATTCCTGAATCGGCTTGCCGACCAGAGGAATAGCCTCGAACAGACCGGTAATGACCTTCGCACCCCAGAAGCTCATTTGTCCCCAAGGAAGCACATAGCCCATGAAAGCCGTTGCCATCGCAAGCAGATAGATGACTACACCGAGCAACCAGACCATCTCACGCGGCGCTTTATAAGAGCCGTAATAAAGACCACGGCCGATATGCAGGTAAATGGCGATGAAGAAGAAGCTCGCGCCGTTGGCGTGAGCATAACGGATCATCCAGCCACTATTTACGTCACGCATAATATGCTCGACAGAATCAAACGCGATGGCAGCATTGGCGGCATAGTGCATCGCCAATATGATGCCGGTTACGATCTGGACGACCAGAAAAAACCCAGCGACTGAACCGAAGTTCCACATATAGTTAAGGTTACGCGGCGTAGGATAGCCAGCGCCAAGACTGTTATAAACCAAACGGCCAACTGGCAGTCTATCGTCAATCCACTGACCAAATTCGGTCGTTGGTTTATATTGCTTTGCCCAAGGAAAACTCATTTTTCGTGCCCCTAGCCGATTTTAACGACGGTATCTGATAGAAAACTATATTCCGGTACAGCCAGATTGGTTGGCGCCGGTCCTTTGCGGGTCCGCCCGGCCGTATCATAGTGAGAACCATGACATGGGCAGAAATAACCACCAAATTCGCCTTTGATCTCACCTTGCGCAGCGCCAAGCGGAACACAGCCTAAATGGGTGCAGACGCCCAATGTAATCAGCCAATTTTCTTTACCCGCTACAGTCCGTTCAGCCAATGTTTGAGGGTCACGAAGACCAGATACATCGACGCTATTGGCCGCTGTAATTTCAGCCGCGGTCAGGTTGCGGATAAAAATCGGCTGTTTGCGCCAGCTGGTCTTGATCGCCTGCCCTGGTTCAATCGCCGAAATATCGACTTCAATTGACGATAGTGCCAGAACATCCGCGCTGGGGTTCATCTGATTCACCAGTGGAAAAACGGTGGCGACTACGCCGACTCCCGCAAAACTCACTGCTGCGACATTGATGAAATCCCGGCGACGCACACCGCCAATTTCAGGTTCCGAAACGGCCGAATCACTTGGTTCAACCGCGGTATCAATACTAGCCATGCAAACATGCCCTTACGTTTGTTAGTATCCCTGACTGCCAGATCGAAGCCAAACGCTCAATAGTCTCAACTGACAGTGATTTGCGCGCCTGATAGCCGCGAAGACTATCATTTGCCAACAGTCAATTTTTGATTGACCTAACATTATAAACAACTCCATGCATGACGCATCATGCGAGTAGCCCTGTATCAACCCGATATTGCTGGAAATTTAGGAACGATTCTAAGGACTTGTGCCTGCCTTGATGTAGCTGTTGATATCATCGAGCCATGCGGTTTCCCATTTAGTGATCGTAGCTTGAAACGCGCAGGAATGGACTATTTCGACCATGTCGATTTCACACGGCATGCCGATTGGGACGCTTTTTTGTCTCATGTCGATTCACTATCTGCGAGGATCGTGCTGCTATCGAGCAAAGCGCAAACCGGCTATCACGATTTCGCGTTTCGACCGGACGATATTTTATTATTCGGATCGGAAAGTTCCGGCGTACCTATTGATGTCAATCAACGCGCTGACGAACGAATCACTATAAAGATGAAAAACGGCATGCGTTCATTGAACCTTGCCGTTTCTGCAGGCATGGCGCTTGGCGAAGCGTTAAAACAAACAGGACAATTTTCAACATGACGGCATCTTCTTCCCCTTCACAGCCCACCAACTTCCGTGCGCCGGTCCCCAAAAATGACAAGCCACTGGATGAGCAGCAATTACAGGCACAGACCTGGTTTGCGACATTGCGGGATAATATATGCGCCGAATTTGAAGCAATCGAAGCTGAAGCAGGCAGCGATGCGCGCTTTGATTATCTGCCGTGGGACCGCGAACAATCTGATGACAGTTCAGATGTTGGCCCTGGCGGCGGCGGCGTCCGCGGGCTTATAAAGGGCAAGGTTTTCGAGAAAGCGGGCGTCAATATCTCGACTGTCGATGGAGCTTTTAGCGAAGAATTTGCCAAATCCATCCACGGAGCATCCGAAAATCCGCATTTCTTTGCTACCGGGATCAGTCTGGTTGCCCATATGGCCAACCCGCATGTCCCGGCTGTCCATATGAACACCCGGTTTCTATGTACGACAAAGCGTTGGTTTGGTGGTGGGGCTGACCTTAATCCGCCAATTCCTTATGAAGAGGACACAAATGACTTTCATGCGCGGATGAAACAAGCCTGTGAGCCGCATGATCCGGAATATTATCCGAAATATAAAAAATGGGCTGACGATTATTTCTATATTCCCCACCGGCAAGTGCATCGCGGTGTTGGCGGCATTTTTTATGATCATCTCGAACTGGAATCAAACGATGATTTCGCCAGGCATTTCGCATTCACGCAGGATGTGGGCCGTGCGTTTCTCGATATCTTCCCTAAAATTGTTCGCCGCCGGATGGGAATGCCTTTTACCGCAGAGGATAAAAAGCAACAGCTTATCTGGCGCGGCCGCTATGCCGAGTTTAATCTTGTCTATGACCGCGGAACAACATTTGGTCTGAAAACCGGCGGCAATGTTGATGCCATATTGATGAGCCTCCCGCCCGAGGTAAAATGGGACTGATAGTGCAGTGAAAAGGGTTGAAGTCCCAGAAGGCAATCTTGCAGTCGTCGTTACATATTTTGAAATGACTCAAAAACCTGCGCCTTCGGGACTTCAGTCGGATTTGACGTTATCAGAATGGACGCGCCCTGATCCGTCGGAATATAAGGCGCTTTTCCGTAAAATTGGCGATGAATGGCTGTGGTTTGGCAGGCTGTTACTGAGTGAAGAAGAGCTTCGTTCTGCAATTCACAATCCTCAGTTGAAGATTTTCAAAGCGCAGAGCGACGGGAAAGACCTTGGTCTAGTGGAACTGGACTTCAGCCAGTCGGAACAATGCGAGATATGTTATTTCGGCCTTATCCCCGATGTGAATGGCAAAGGTTTTGGCGGCTCGATGATGGCCAAGGCGCTGAACCTTGCATGGCGAGACGAAATCAAACGGGTTTGGCTGCACACATGCACGCATGATTCGCCGCGCGCGCTGGCTTTTTATAAGCGTGCGGGCTTTACTGCTTATAAACGCGAGGTCGAGATACATCCCGACCCGCGTCTTACCGGCCATCTGCCAATAGGGGCCGGACCGCATATTCCAGTAATCAAGCCCTCAGTCAGCTAAATGCCTGCTCTACATCCGAACGTTTTCCGCTCAACTGGATGTAGATTGAGGCAATAATGGTAGCGAACACAATCTGTAAGATTGTTCCACCAATAGCAGCCACGAAATTTTCTATCAGTGCCCAGCCCTGCCCGCCTGTAGCTAGACCGATAATCAGCCCGATAATCATCTCAAACACACTAACAGCTATTGAGCCGACAATCGCGATTATCAGAATCAGGAACAGGATAGCAAAACCATTGCTTTTTGTATGAGCCCAGCTTTTCTTCAAAGCCTCTAGCGGATTGCGCTCATTCTGATCGGCGATGATGAGTGGTGCCAAAACCAGACGGCAAGCTGCATAAATGCCGGGGATGATGAACAATAACAAACCCAGTCCCGTCACAATCCCGGTCAGGATATTAGCCACCAGGAATATCAGGAAAAGCCGCAATCCTTTACCCAGATCATCTGCAACTGTACCGCTATGCGAAGGAGCGATCGTTATAAAAATAACAAATCCACCGTAGCTCATCAGCAAGTTCGACAAGATAACCGCCAGTGCGTTTTCATTAAAATATACCGAGTATGCAGCGGCAATATCATTGAAATCTGTCAGCCCTTCCAGCACCGGCTGTCCGACAAACTGGGCCATCAGCAATGTTGGCAAGAACAGGAAAACACCGGCAATCGCCAGAATCGCTTCCTTATGATCGCGGAATATTGCCATCGCGCCGTTCCAGCATTGCATATAATTGAGCTTCATTTGCCTAACTTTCAGGTTTGAATTTCATCGACCGCACTCTTGCCACCGGCGCGGCAATTGTGCACGGAAAATATATGACCGACCTGTCTCATATCGAGTGGCGCATAAGCGACACAAAAATTGCCTATCCCGATGCTTTGGCCGAGATGGAGCAGCGCAATGCTGCCATATATAATGGCACAGCCTCTGAGCTTATCTGGCTTTTAGAACATCCGCCGCTCTATACCGCCGGGACAAGTTCCGATCCCTCAGAGCTGCTTAGCCAGCAGTTTCCCGTTTACGAAACGGGTCGTGGTGGCCGTCACACCTATCACGGACCGGGACAACGGGTTGGTTACATCATGCTGAACCTGAAAAAGAGGCAAGCTGATGTGCGAAACTTTGTTCATGCACTGGAAGACTGGGTCATCAGGGCACTCGATGAATTTGGTGTCAAAGGCCGGGCTGTAGAAGGAAGAGTCGGTATCTGGTGCGATACGCCAGCGGGAGCGGAAGCGAAAATTGGGGCTATCGGTATCCGCATTCGCAAATGGGTGACTATGCATGGATTTTCGGTGAACATTGATCCCGATCTCAGCCACTTTGGCGGCATCATCCCGTGTGGGATCAGCGAATTTCCTGTGACCAGCCTTAAACAACTGGGTATCGATGCAACTTTGGAAGATTTTGACGCCGCGCTAAAACGAACGGCGCCCGATTTTCTGGCAGCAATTGATAAAGCGGTGTAAAGTTCTATGATAATGCTGTCACAGGATTAGGAACAATCATGAAACTATTGATCAAAACCTCCGCTATCGCAGTTGCCCTCTTTTCCATCGCCGCTTGTTCAGGCGACCCCGAAACACCCGATGGTGACACCGTTAGCGAAACCCGCATGGATGAAGTTGACGTTCTTGATGGCACCATCAGCGACGACATGGTCAATGTGGATGAAGAACAAGTAACCGACGAGCTACTTGAAGAAAAAGGCCCAGAAAGCCCAAGCGCCGTTAAAGATGCTGCTGATGAAAATAGCACAGATGGATCGGACGAAGACGCGGATAGCCAGTCCGAAGGCACCGCCGAAACGGAAGAGTGAGGGTTAAGCCAGCCCCAGAATCTTGTGGGTTTGCAGAGACAGACGCCATTTGGGATGGGCTTGCACAAAGGCAATTGCCTGTTTCAGATTAGCATCATTAGCTGCCTGATCCAAACGGGCATCCATGGGCTGCAACAGGTGATTGGCAAAATCCCAATTCTCCATCGATTTCCAGTCGCTGCCAGTTTGCGGCCAGACAAGTTTCAGTTCGTCACCTGATCGCTGAACCGTTTCGCTTCCCGCTTTGGGGCTGATACAGATCCAGTCGATTGAATTGGGCACAGGCAATGTTCCGTTGGATTCGATAGCGATCTCGAACCCCGCATTATGCAGCGTATCAATTAGCGCATCATCCACCTGTAACATCGGCTCCCCGCCTGTCAGCACTACAAACCGGGAGTCTTCTCCCTCGCCCCATTTTGCAGCAACAGCATTAGCCAAGGCCGCAGCACCCTGAAACCGTCCGCCATTCTCTCCATCCATTCCAATAAAATCAGTATCGCAAAACTGGCAAATGGCCGAAGCACGATCTTTTTCAAGGCCCGTCCAGAGATTGCATCCGGCAAAGCGCACAAACACAGCGCGTCGTCCGGCCTGAACGCCTTCCCCCTGCAATGTCAGGAACATTTCCTTGACCGCGTAACTCATGACGTGACCGCATACCCCGTAGGATCGGCTATTCCAGCTTCTTCAAAACCCTTTTTGCGTAGACGGCAGCTTTCGCAAAGCCCGCAGTGCAAATCACCTTCTGCGGGATCATAGCAGGTCCAGCTAAGCGCCGGGTCTATATCCAGCCGCTGTGCTTCTTTCGCGATATCTGCTTTGGTCATATATTGCAGCGGTGTCTGAATCGTAAAACCGCTACCCTGATCCCCTGCTTTGGTTGCGAGGTCGGCCAATCTCTCAAACCCTTCGATAAATTCGGGGCGGCAATCGGGATAGCCGGAATAATCCAGCGCATTGACGCCTATAAAAATATCTCTGGCATCACGTGCCTCTGCCAAACCAAGAGTTAGCGACAGAAAAATCAAATTGCGTGCAGGAACATAAGTCACCGGGATTTCGTTTCCGGCACCTGGTTGAACTCCCGATTTCGGGACATCAATATCATCTGTCAAAGCTGAACCACCAAAGCGGCTGAGATCCAGCGGCAGGATGATATGCTCACTGACTTCTAGCTTCTCCGCAATCCGGATAGCGGACTGAAGCTCGATTTTATGTCGCTGGTTATAATCGATGGTCAAGGCGACGATATCATAACCCTGCTCTCGCGCAATCGCGGCAGCGACCATAGAATCGAGGCCGCCAGACAGCAGCACAATGGCTTTTTTCTTATTCTGAGACATGCTCGCCCCGCTAATCCTGTTTGCCGCGATAATCAAGTATTCTGGCAGATAGGAAAAAATAGGGCCGCCATTCCAACGGAACGCGGCCCAAGTGGGTTTCTAGTTCAAACCCGAAAGGAAGAAGTCATGTCGAAACATGATGATCTGTCCCTAACAGAAAGATGATAAATATTTCATTAACGCTTGCCTGTGGATGCAGAATTAGCAGCTACCAGTTCTGCGTCCTTCGAAATTAAGAGAGAATGGTGCGTTCTCTTTAATGCCTTGCGACTGGATCTGGATCAGGTTGCTGGCTTCGCGTTTGATTGTGGTCACGCCGTGGTCAGCGGGTCCGCACTTATAGCTGACGCGAATGCTTTTGGGCGTATCCTGTATAACATAGCGCGAACAGGTAGAGCGGCTATGCTGGATCTGTAATAATATTTCCGGATTGCCGAGACAGACTTTCTTGCTGCTTTCTGAGCCTCGTTGTTTTAAAGTCCACTCACCTTTCTGTAGACCGCTTAACAATTCCAACTCAGGCGACTGTGCAATCGCCGGGAAAGAAAATGCCAGAAATGCAGCACCACATGCGCTGATCGTATTCATCAGTCTAATGCCCTTCATTCCTTGTTTCCTTGTTTGTTACTTCACATCAACGGAACAACTATAGCTTGGTTCCATTGCAGTTATTTGTGAATAATATAGAAAAAGATTGTGGCCAATATCGCGCCTAATTGCGGCGATTGATTGTATATTTTGGACAAATTCTGTCCAAAATCGACTATTCTTCAAAACCTAATTATTCAGGCTGGCGCTAGTAATCGTAAATTTCTTGCTACAAAACGCACAATCGATAGAGATGGTGCCATTCTCATCAACCATATCCTCTTTATCCTCTTTCGGGAAACGTGCGATTACGTCCCGGATATGGTTCTCATTACAGCGGCAACCCTTAACCAACGATTTACCGCTCATAACTCTCACTTCGTCGCTCCCACTGAACAGGCGCCAAAGTAAGTCTTCTATCGGAAGCTGGGGGTCAACCAGTTCATTCGCCTGAACACTGCTGCCCATTACCTCCACATGTTCCCATTCCGGATGGTTCATGCGAACATGCAGTCGCTCTTTGCCATCTTCGCCATCAGGAAGGTGCTGGATCAGCAATCCACCGACAATGGTCTGATCGCCTTCAACATCAATCGCCACCCGCACCAATGTCGGGATCTGCTCGGATTGCATGAAATAATTTTGCACGGCTGCTGTCAGGCTCTCTCCCTCCAGGGGCACAATACCTTGCGAACGCCCACGCGGTAGAGGATGATCGAATGTTATCGCCAGATAGCCTTTACCGAATAAAGTCATCAGGCTGGGTTCCAGAGGTTCCCTGACAAGCCGTTCAGCATCAAATTGCACATAACCGCGCATGTCGCCATCTTTATAATCACAAACCAGCAAGCTGATGACGCCGCTCTCGGTCTGCGCCTGCAAAGTAAGCTGCGCCGTTTCCTCTTTCAGCAGGGCGCCAAGCAGAGCAGTCAGGCACATTGCCTCTGCCAGCAATGCCTTGATCTGAGGCGGATAATTATGCGCCGCCAGTATTTCGTCAAGAACCGGTCCCAGACGCACCGCCCGTCCACGGCAATGCTTTGCCGGGATAGAAAAAGACAAATTTCTGTCGATCAGTGTCGGTGCATCCGGATTACTAGCCATTAGATTTGACCAAAGGCCCAGCGCAGAACTGATTTTTGAGCATGAATACGGTTTTCCGCTTCATCCCATACCAGCGACTGGGGCCCATCTATAACAGAAGGCATGACTTCTTCTCCGCGATGGGCGGGAAGGCAGTGCAAGAATACGGCGTCGTTTTTCGCCTGTTCCATGATCATATCATTAACTTGGAACGGCATCATCGCTTCGATTTTTTCATCGGCATGGGCCTGCCCCATCGAAACCCAAGTATCAGCGACAATCACATCCGCTCCGGACGCCGCTTCCATCGCGTCGCGGTGAATAGTGATATTGGCACCTGATTCCTGAGCTGCTGTGATAAAGCTCTGGTCACAATCATAACCCTCAGGGCAGCCGACGCGGACATTGAACTTCATCAGTCCCGCGGCTTCAACTATGCTGTTCAGAACATTATTACCGTCGCCCAGCCACGCAACTTCCAATCCGGGAAGCGCTTTACCATGTTCGATCAGCGTCAGCAGGTCCGCTACAATCTGGCACGGATGTGACAAATCGGTAAGACCATTGATTACGGGAATCGTAGCATTGGCAGCCAGTTCCTCAATCTTGTCATGATGGTCGGTCCGGATCATGATCGCGTCACACATTCGCGAAAGGACTTTGGCCGTATCGGCAACCGTCTCCCCTCGCCCCAGTTGCATGGAGCCACTTTCCATGACTAGGCTAGTTCCACCCAGTTGCCGGATTGCCATATCAAATGACACACGGGTTCTGGTGCTGCTCTTTTCAAAAATCATCGCAAGCACATGCTCGCTAAGCGGAGCATCAGCATCGACTTTGCCTTTTGGCCAGTCTTTGCGCGCTTCTTTCCGTTCGATGGCATCGTTCAACATCGCAGAAAGCGCGTTGCCGCCTGCATCGGCAAGGTTCAAAAAGTGCCGGGTCATGAATCCGTTCCCTGATAATCGGCTGCACCAGCAGACAGTTTTTCGATGAATGTCGAGATATGACTTTCATCAATGTTAAGCGGCGGCAATACCCGCAGCGTGTTGTCTCCCGCTGCAACCGTTAGTAATCCATGATTATCACGCAAATGCGCCACAAACGCACGAGTCTCGTCCGTCATCGTAATGCCCAGCATCAAGCCGTGACCGCGTATGCCAGTGAACAGATTTGGATAATTACCGATAAACTGCTCAATCGCAGAACGCAGTTTTCCGCCAATATCACCGACATGTTCCAGGAACTCGTCATTTGCGACTATATCCCAAACGGCATTACCCGCGGCCATTGCGAGCGGGTTGCCGCCATAAGTAGATCCATGCGTACCAGCAACCATACCGCGCGCAGCCTTTTCGGTTGCAAGACAAGCACCCAATGGAAAGCCGCCGCCAATGCCTTTGGCACTGGCCATGATATCGGGCTTAATACCGTATAGTTCATAAGCATAGAGTGCGCCTGTACGTGCGACGCCGCATTGCACTTCGTCGAGTATCAGCATCAAGTCATGCTCGTCAGCCAAGTCGCGCAGACCCTTCATAAATGCATCGGATGCAGGACGCACGCCGCCTTCACCCTGAATTGGTTCGACAAGGAATCCAGCGGTCTGCGGGCCGATCGCGGCCTTTGCACCTTCCAGATCATCAAACTCTACATATTTGAATCCATCCAGAAGCGGGGCAAAGCCCTTGTGCATTTTCTCCTGATTGGAAGCGGAAATAGTCGCCATTGTGCGGCCGTGAAACGCGTTCTTGAACGTGATGATTTCAAACCGTTCGCTTCCTTGAGATTGATGATAGGCACGCGCAGTTTTGATCGCACATTCAACAGCTTCCGCGCCGCTATTGGTAAAGAATACTGTATCTGCAAAGGTCGTATCAACCAGCCTTTGTGCAAATTTTTCGCCCTGCGGGCTACCATATAGGTTCGACACATGCATCAAGGTTGCTGCCTGATCCTGTATCGCCTTGGTTAAATGCGGATGTCCGTGGCCCAATATATTGACCGCAATGCCGCTGGCGAAATCCAGCGCGCGGCGACCGTCTTCGGAAATCAGCCAGGCGCCTTCGCCTCGGACAGGACGAAAACCACACCGGGGATATACGGGCATGAGCGGTGTAATCGTCATCATAATTTCCTTCATCTTGTAATATGCCAAACAGAAAAGGCGGCCCGATTGACCGCCCTTCACTTGCATTGAAGCCTATACGCCTCGTCACCTTCCCTCGTCAATCAGGAGTATTCGCCGATATCATTTCGTCTCGTTTAGGGCCGCTTTGGCTTTTTCCCAGTTCTGACCGTCAAATTTTACTATCGTGGGTTCCAGCCCATAGTCATGATCCAGACAATGATAATTGATACTCCGACAATCCGGATGGGATCGCGGCTGATAAAAACTTTTCACGCCGCAGTGCTTGCAAAATTAATGATCTGCTTGCCCGCTACCAAATTTGAAGCTGCTCAGGGCATCCACTCCTTTCAACAAGGTAAAATTCTGATGACGTGCAATCAGATGCAGGAAACCTGTCCGCGTACAGATCGAACAGTTGCAGTCCAGAAGCTGCGCCATGTCTCAACACTCGCTTCGAACCGGACTGCACCGCAATGGCATCCCCTTTTACATCCGTCAGGGACGCACTTGCGTAGTATGAATGTCGATACGATTTTCAAGCGTGCGGTGGACAGGGCATTTTTCAGCGATCTCAATTAGCTTTGCGCGCTGTTCTTCCGTCAGATCTCCAATAAGAGTGATGGATCGGTCGATCACATCAATACGGCTGTCTTTGCTGTTACAGTTCAGACAATCCTCAACATGATCGTGGCTATGTTCCAGCTCTACATGCACGCCTTCCAGCGGAATTCCCTTGCGGTCCGCATACATTTTCATAGTCATCGAAGTGCAAGTACCCAGTGCCGCGAGTAGCAGGTCATAAGGCGATGGACCAGTATCTTCACCGCCAACCGACAGCGGTTCGTCTGCCAAAAAGACATGTTTTCCGACACGAACTGTTTGCTGAAATTTACCGGTAGCCGTCTCTACCGTGACATAAGGATAGTTGCTCGACATATTTCACTCCACCGTTACCGATTTCGCCAGATTGCGAGGTTGATCTACATCCGTACCTTTAGCAACAGCTACATGATAAGCCAGCAATTGCACTGGCACCGCATAGACAAGCGGTGCAATCAGCGGGTGGACTTTTGGCATTTCAATCGTAGCCAGACATCCCTCACCTGCCTCTGCAAGCCCTTCGGCGTCGGAAATCAGGACAACTTTACCGCCCCGAGCGCGAACCTCCTGCATATTTGACACTGTTTTTTCAAACAACGGACCTGAAGGCGCCAGCACGATCACCGGCACATCCTCATCAATCAGGGCGATGGGACCGTGCTTCATCTCACCCGACGCATAGCCCTCTGCGTGAATATAGCTGATTTCCTTCAGCTTCAGCGCACCTTCGAGAGCCAGCGGATAATCAGGGCCGCGTCCCAAATAAAGCACATCGCGGGCCGGCGCGATAAAATGCGCCATATCGGCAATATTGTCATCATGATCCAAAGCCGCGTTAAGGGCGGCGGGAGCTTCCGTCAGATGCTTCACCACCTCGCGTTCCTCATCGCGTGTCATCTTACCTTTGACCACAGCGAGATGCGCTGCCAGCGCTGCCAATACAGCGAGCTGGCATGAAAATGCCTTGGTCGAGGCAACACCAATTTCCGGTCCGGCATGGGTGGGGAGCAAGAGATCCGCTTCACGCGCCATACTACTGGTTGGCACATTGACCACAACCGCGATTTTCTGTCCGTTTTCCTTGGAATGACGCAGCGCGGCCAATGTATCGGCAGTCTCACCTGATTGAGAAATAAACAATGCCAATCCACCCGGCTCAAACACCGGATCGCGGTAACGGAATTCGGATGCAAAATCGAGGTCCACTGGCACGCGGGCAAAAGTTTCAAACCAGTATTTCGCAACCATCCCTGCATAATAGCTGGTTCCGCAGGCAACAATAGTGATGCGTTTTATATCACGCAAATCAAAATCCATTTGCGGCAACGCCACTTGCTGTTCCAGCGGGCGCAGATAGCTTTGCAAGGTTTGTGCGACAACAGTGGGCTGCTCAAAAATCTCCTTCTGCATGAAATGGCGATAATTGCCTTTTTCAATCGTCGCAGCGGATACACCTGATGTCGTAACTTCCCGTTCTGCCGGATTGTTATCTTTATCAAAAATTTGGGCTCCATCGCGAGTGATGATCACCCAGTCGCCTTCTTCCAGATAAGCGATCTTCTGGGTCAAGGGTGCCAATGCCAATGCATCGGAGCCCAGATAAGTCTCCCCCTCACCATAGCCGACAACCAATGGAGACCCTAATCGTGCACCAACTAGCAAATCGGGTTGTGAACGAAACGCGATGGCCAAAGCAAAAGCACCCCGCAGCAACGGCAAAACGGCTTTGACCGCATCTTGCGGTGGTTTACCACTCTCGACCTGCTCGCTGATAAGATGCGCGACCACCTCCGTATCGGTTTCGCTTTCGAAACTATGTCCCCGCGCAGTCAATTCTTCGCGCAAGGATTTGAAATTTTCGATAATACCATTGTGAACCAGCGCCACTTCTTCTGTGGCATGGGGATGGGCATTATTGGTGGTTGGCGCGCCGTGGGTGGCCCAGCGTGTATGAGCAATACCGACATTCCCGGCAGCATCATCGCTATTCAACACAGCCACCAGATTGGCCAGCTTTCCTTCTGCGCGTCGACGGATCAATCCGCCTTCATGGACAGTGCAAACACCGGCGCTGTCATAACCACGATATTCCATACGTTTCAAACCATCGACCAAACGATCTGACACAGCTTCTTTGCCAACGATTCCAATAATTCCGCACATATTGCTTCGGGCTTTCTTCTTATAGGAGTTTAGTCTTCTTCAGAGTAATCTGCGAAAACAGGAGTCACTTCACGGCCTTTTTCTTCATCATTGCTTCACGAAACTTCTTTGCCCAGCCGGTTTTTGCTTTTTGCTCTGGTCTAACCAGTGCCAGGTCATCCGCCGCCACATCTTGAGTCAGTGTCGCGCCCGCCGCAACGATCGCGCCGTCGCCAATCGTAACCGGCGCGACCAAAGCGCTGTTTGACCCGATAAACGCTCCCTTCCCAATCACCGTTTTATATTTAAAGAACCCATCATAGTTGCAGGTTATAGTGCCTGCGCCGATATTAGCCCCTTCGCCTACGTCGGCATCGCCCAGATAAGTCAGATGATTGGCTTTGGCGCCTTTGCCCAACGTGCTTTTCTTC
>JADMKQ010000117.1 GCA_015478735.1 Sphingorhabdus sp.
GAAGTTTAATGAACGAACTTCAGTTCCACCATATTAGTGAAAGTGACCGTGAGTGGTGAGCCTGTCTAACCACGTTAATGGTCTTGATGCCCCGCCTGATTTAGAAGCGTGGTTCGACAGGCTCACCACTAACGGCATCTTATTTGGCCGGAGGGGATAATCGCCCGATTTCCAAACGCCGCCATTTCTATCGCCAACATACACAAACTTCGCTGGACCTTCTGGCCAAGCGGCATTAGCATAACGTCCATCCCCGGGGAGCCTGTTCGCGAAAGCAGGTTGAGAGCGGAATAAACCGCGACCCGTTGAACCTGATCCCGTTAACCCGGGCGGAGGGAGGGAGCGGCGTTTTGAATGGTCAAACTGCGCTCCGCTCTCTCGTAAAGAGGAGAGAAGCGATGGGTAATGCAGCGAATATTACAGGGTGGATCACCCTTTTCACCGGCATTTATGTTCTGGCCGCCAGCATCGGCGAACTGCGCCGACCCGGTTCGTGGAACGCGATGATCCACGATATGCAGACCAGCAGCGCGATCAAATTCATTACCGGCTTCCTCATGATCGCCATCGGGGCGGCGATTTATCTCGTCAATCCCTATGACCCTTCCGATATTCTTGCCGTCCTGATCACCGTGCTGGGCGCAGTAATCTGCCTTGAGGGCATTGGCATCCTGGCCTTTGGCGACTGGTATCTGGGCTTCACGGAAAAGCTGCTCAACATGGGCGGCAAGGTCTGGATCATTTTCGCGCTTCTTATCGGCGTCATCGCCATATTGGCCGGATTGGCGCGATTGCAGGTATTTTAACTCCCACGATATTCATTCTCATTTTCAAAAATCACATATTGTAACAAGGATATTTCCATGGCTGACATCCCCGCAAAAACCGAAATTGGCGTGACCACTGGTCCGATCCGCGGATCAAAGAAAATCCACGTTGCCGCGCATAGCGGTTCCGGCATCCGCGTCGCGATGCGCGAGATTCATCTGGAGGGCGGAGAGGCCCCGGTGCGCGTTTATGACACGTCCGGCCCCTATACTGACCCCGATGTGCTGATCGACATTAATGCCGGTTTGCCGCAGTTACGGCGCGGCTGGATCGAAGCACGCGGCGATGTGGAATCCTATGACGGACGGGACATCAAGCCAGAGGATAATGGCCAGCTTGGCCCCGATCGCAGCGGCGGCGTCCCGCAATTCCCGCATGTCGTAAAGCGGCCGCTTCGTGCCAAGGCGGGCAGCAACGTCTCGCAAATGCACTATGCCCGCAAAGGCATCATCACCCCCGAAATGGAATATGTCGCAGAGCGCGAAAATCTGGGGCGTGAGCGGCTGCGCGAATATAAGCGCGACGGCGAAAGCTTTGGCGCCAGCATCCCCGATTATGTCACGCCCGAATTTGTCCGCGACGAAGTGGCGCGTGGCCGGGCGATCATCCCCAATAATATCAACCACCCGGAGTCAGAGCCGATGGCGATTGGCCGCAACTTTCTGGTCAAGGTCAACGCCAATATCGGCAACAGCGCGGTGGCGTCCGATGTCGCCAATGAAGTGGACAAGATGGTCTGGTCGATCCGCTGGGGCGCGGACACGGTCATGGACCTTTCCACCGGCCGCAATATCCATGACACGCGCGAATGGATCATCCGCAACTCGCCCGTGCCAATCGGGACCGTGCCGATTTACCAGGCGCTGGAAAAAGTCGGCGGCGTGGCCGAGGACCTGACCTGGGAAATCTTCCGCGATACATTGATCGAGCAAGCAGAGCAGGGCGTTGATTACTTCACCATCCATGCCGGCGTGCGCCTGCCTTATGTGCCGATGGCGGCCAAGCGCGTTACGGGGATCGTGTCGCGCGGCGGGTCGATCATGGCGAAATGGTGCCTTGCCCATCACAAGGAAAGTTTCCTTTACGAGCATTTCGACGACATTACCGAGATTATGAAAGCCTATGACATTGCCTATTCGCTGGGCGATGGCCTGCGCCCCGGCTCGATTGCCGATGCCAATGACGAAGCGCAGTTCAGCGAGCTATACACGCTGGGCGAGCTGACCCACCGGGCATGGAAATCCGATGTGCAGGTGATGATCGAAGGCCCCGGCCATGTGCCGATGCACAAGATCAAGGAGAATATGGAAAAGCAGCTCGAAGTCTGCGGAGAGGCGCCTTTCTACACGCTTGGGCCGCTAACCACCGACATCGCGCCCGGCTATGACCATATTACCAGCGGCATCGGCGCGGCGCAGATCGGTTGGTATGGCACCGCGATGCTGTGCTATGTCACGCCCAAGGAGCATCTGGGTCTGCCCGACCGCGACGACGTGAAAGTCGGCGTTGTCACCTATAAGCTCGCCGCCCACGCTGCCGACCTTGCCAAGGGTCACCCGGCGGCGCAGGTCCGCGATGATGCGCTGTCCAAGGCACGGTTCGAGTTCCGCTGGCGCGACCAGTTCAACCTCTCGCTCGACCCCGACACGGCGATGGAATATCACGACCAGACCCTGCCCGCAGAAGGCGCAAAGACCGCGCATTTCTGCTCCATGTGCGGCCCGAAATTCTGCTCGATGAAAATCAGCCAGGAAGTCCGCGACTTCGCCAGCAAGCAGAACCAGAGCGCGGAAGGCTTCATCGCATCCGAAAAACTGGGCGCAGAAACCGCCGCCGCCAGCAAGGCCGCCGCCGAGGAAGGCATGCGCGAAATGGCGAAAGTCTATAAGGACAAAGGCCAGGAACTCTACCTGCCAGCAGACGAGGTGAAGGAGGCCACGCAAGAACCGGCGGAGTAAACCATGCCAACCGTTTTGCGGATCAATGGCTACCGGTTCTATTTTTACAGCCACGAACCCAATGAACCGCCGCATATCCATGTGGACAAAGGCTCCAGCTCGCTAAAGGCTTGGCTGGAGCCGGTTTCACTGGCGCGTAATATCGGCTTTCGCCCGCACGAGATTAATGGCATATTGAAGCTGGTCACGAATAACCGCACGGAGATTTTGGAGGCATGGCATGAATATTTCGGCTAAAATAACCGATGAACGCGTCGCCGACGTGCGGTGCAGTGAAGACAGTCTTATCGTCGACCTGATGGATGGCCGCACTATTTCTGTCCCGCTGGCATGGTATCCGCGCTTGCACAATGCGTCAGCGGAGCAGCGCAGCCACTGGGAAATCGCAGGCGGCGGCTATGGCATCCACTGGCCCGATATCGACGAAGACTTGAGCACCGAAGGCTTGTTACGCGGAGCGCCAGCACCAAAAGCGGCTTAGAGAGAGGCCCATAGAGAGAACCGGCGGAATGACCAACCCGCCAGCAATCACGGAACCTTTCGCGCCTTTGTGCGTCGCACATATATGAGAAAGCTGTTTCTAACAAAACCGCACGCTGCGGTGTCGCTCGCCTTCATGCCGCTGGCTTTGCTGGCCGCTTGTTCATCGCAGACGCCTGATGATGCCGATCCGGCGGTGGAGGATGAGACTTCCACCGCAGCACCGGCTCCGCCTATGGCAAGTGATC
>JADMKQ010000118.1 GCA_015478735.1 Sphingorhabdus sp.
GCAATTGGATAGCGATCTTGCCTATGCGTTGGAGCGAGAAGAAATCGTGATTGCGTTGCAGCCACAGATAAGGGTTAATACCGGTCAATTGGTCGGAGCAGAAGCTTTGGCCCGGTGGAACCACCCAAGGCTGGGTTTTCTGGGGGCAAGTTCCTTATTCCCGGTGGCCGAGCGTGCGGGATTGATGAAATTATTGTCATCGCATATTCAAAAGTTAGCATTTGCAACAGCAGCAAAGTGGCCAGTCAGTCTCTCATTTTTGCGTTTGTCGGTCAATGTTACCGCAACCGACCTGAGCGATGGCGATTTTGTCGCTACAATGATGCGGAATATGACAGAATCCGGTCTCCCGGTGGAGCGATCCACGCTGGAAATTACTGAATCAGAATTGATTGGTAACCTTTCAAACGCGGCAAATTGTCTTTTGGCTCTTAGAGAACAGGGAGTCCGCATTGCGATTGACGATTTTGGAACAGGATATAGCAGCCTGGCCTATCTTAAAAACCTGCCGCTCGATTATTTGAAAATCGACAGTGGATTGACCAAGGATATCAGCGGATCGGGCAAAGATCAGGTGGTCGCGAAATCTATTATTGATATGGCGCGCAGCTTAGACCTTAAAGTTATAGCGGAAGGTGTCGAGACGAAGGAACAGTTACAGATACTGTCAGAGCTAGGGTGTGAATATTATCAGGGATTTCTGTGCTCAGGACCGATTCCACCAGAGGAATTCGAAAGATTTGCTCTAAGAAGTAATTAGTCAGCTACTCTTTTGCTGCGCGAGTTTTGACAGCCCCGTGCTCAGCTGAGCCAGCCCATGAAGACGTGACCGCGGATCTCGCCATTGACGTTCGATAAACAGTTTATTGTCCGGTCTAAGCCGCGCTGTCCCTTTCAAGCGATCTACATAAGCCAGTAGTCCAGGAACATTGGGGAAAGTATCCTTGTGGAAGCTAACTAACGCACCGCGCGGACCCATTTCAATTTTGGTGATATGGGCTTTGACACAGTTGAGCTTGATTTCCATTAGTTTAAGAAGATTGTCGGTTTCCACTGGCAGTTCGCCGAAGCGGTCAATCATCTCTGCGGCAAATGACTGAATATCCTGATGTGTCTCAAGATTATTCATTCGCCGGTACAGGCCCATGCGAAGCGAGAGATCGGGAACATATTTTTCCGGAATCAAAATTGGCGCATCAACCGTAATCTGCGGCGAGAAGCTATCAGCTGCAGCATCCAGTCCCGCACCCTTGGCTTTGGCTTCCAGAATCGCGTCTTCAAGCATCGATTGATAGAGTTCAAAGCCGACCTCGCGGATATGGCCGGATTGCTCGTCCCCGAGCAAGTTGCCCGCGCCGCGAATATCAAGATCGTGGCTTGCTAATTCAAAGCCCGCACCAAGACTGTCGAGATCGCTCAGTATCTTCAGCCTTTTTTCTGCCTTTTCAGTAACAATCCTGTCTTTGGGCGTAACCATATAGGCATAGGCCCGTGTCTTTGATCGACCCACCCGACCGCGAAGCTGGTACAATTGAGCAAGACCAAAACGGTCCGCGCGATGGATAATCAGCGTGTTGGCGCTTGGAATATCAAGGCCACTTTCGACAATAGTGGTAGCCAGAAGCACATCATATTTCTTGTCGTAAAAAGCCGACATACGTTCCTCGACTTGCGTCGGGGGCATTTGACCATGTGCTGTTACAAAGCTTATCTCTGGTGCATATTCCTTGAGAAACTCTTCAATTGCAGGAAGATCAGCGATACGTGGCACCACGATAAAGCTTTGTCCGCCGCGATAGTGCTCACGCATAAGGGCTTCGCGTAGCGGAATCGGATCCCAAGGCATCACATAGGTTCGTACCGCAAGCCGGTCTACCGGCGGGGTCTGAATAACTGACAGATCCCGAAGCCCGGTCATAGCCATTTGCAAGGTTCGAGGAATAGGTGTGGCTGTTAGGGTGAGGACATGAACATCCGCTTTTATCACCTTCAACCGCTCTTTATGCGTCACTCCAAATCTTTGCTCTTCATCTACGATGATTAGCCCAAGTCTTTGAAACTCTATTGATTTGGCAAGCAATGCGTGTGTGCCGATAACAATATCGACATTACCGTTTGTCAAACCTTCTTTGGTCTTCTTGGCCTCGGCCGCCGGCACCAGCCGCGATAATCGTCCGATGTTAAGAGGGAAGGGACGGAAGCGTTCTTCAAAATTACTATAATGTTGCCGCGCCAATAAAGTTGTCGGCGCAATAATCGCGACCTGCATTCCGGCCATCGCCGCTGCAAATGCGGCGCGCATTGCTACTTCGGTTTTGCCAAAGCCAACGTCGCCGCAGACGAGGCGATCCATTGCTTGACCAGAGGCCATGTCTTCGAGCACTTCCTCGATTGCTTGCTGCTGGTCCTCTGTTTCTTGGTAAGGAAAACGATCAACAAAGCTAGCCATGTCACTCGCTTCCACCCGCGCCGGAGTTGCCGGCTGAAGTGCGCGTGCAGCTGCCGTTTTCAACAGCTCATGTGCAATGGCCCTGATACGCTCTTTGAGCTTGGACTTGCGCCGTTGCCATCCTTCACCGCCCAAACGGTCAAGAACAACAGCTTCACCGCCTTCGCCGTAGCGACTGAGAACATCGATATTTTCGACGGGAACGAAAAGTTTATCACCGCCAGCATATTTGAGCGAAACACAGTCATGCGGGCTTTCGCCGACGGGAATAGAGATGATACCTTCATATTGCCCGATGCCATGCTCAAGATGGACAACAAGGTCGCCTTGGCTGAGGGCCGATAGCTCGGCAATAAACGCATCGCCGCTTTTGCGCCGTTTTGACTTGCGGACAAGGCGGTCACCAAATATGTCTTGCTCGGTAAGTAGGACCAGTTCACTTGTGCGAAAACCAGCCGCGAGTGGCAGAATGGTAAGTGCAACGGCGCTCTCATTGGCTAGACATGATTCCCAATCATCGCAAAGAACGGCTGACTTGACGCCGTGGTCTTGCAGTAAGTCGAAAAGTCTTGCGCGTGACCCTTTGCTATAGCTTGCGATTACGACTTGAGAGCCTGACTTTGTAAGCGTGCTGAGATAGGCAGCTAGCGCCTTGTAAATATTCTCATTACGAGCGCGCTCAGGTGAGAAATCACGCGGCGAAGAAACGGAAAGCGATACTATCGTACCGGATTCCGGTTCATCAAATTCGGTGATGATGTGGACCGGAACATCAGTCTGCTGCTTTCGCCATTCCGAAGGCTCCAGATAAAGCATTCCCGGTTTTAACGGGCGATAACTCGACAGGTTCGCTGCATCGGCCTCTTGCCGGTTTTTATAATAATCCTGAATAGATGAAAATTGCGCATCCACAGCTGCAGAAACAGCAGCATCGCGGAATATCAGTGCATTATCGTCAAGATAGTCGAAAAAACTCGCAAGCTCCTCTTCAATCAGAGGTAGCCAATGTTCCATGCCAGAAAGTCGCCGACCATCAGAGAGCGATTGGTACAAAGGATCGCTAGTGGAGACAGCACCGAATAGTTCTCGGTAGCGAGTACGAAAACGAGTGATACTGGCTTCGTCGAGCAAAACTTCTGAAACGGGGAGCAGATCGAAACCATCAATATTACCGATAGTGCGCTGATCAGCAGGATCAAATTGCCGCAATGTTTCTACTTCGTCACCGAAAAGATCGATACGCAATGGCATATTTGCGCCCGGCGGGAACAAATCGACCAGGCCGCCACGTGCTGCAAATTCTCCACTGTCGGCAACGGTATCGACTCGCACAAAGCCGTTTGCGTAGAGAAAAGATATCAGCTTCTCTTGTTCAATGATCGCACCGGGTTCCAGGCGTGTGACCAGTTCTTTAATACGCTGGGGTGTTAGAACTCGTTGTGTGATAGCATTAGCAGTCGTGACTACGAGTTGCGCGCCATCGGCAGGGGCAGCCAACCGGGATAGCGCCGCCACACGCTCGGAAGTTATATGCAGCGCCGGTGATGCCCGGTCATAGGGCAAGCAATCCCACGCTGGAAATTCAATAATATTTAAATCAGGCTGAAAATAACGCGCTGCCTCAGCAACGGCGCTCATGGCCGCGTCGTCGGTGGCAATGAATATGACGCGCTTATTTGAATTAGCAGCGGTATCAGCCAAGAAATAAGGACGATATCCCGCTGTTACACCGGCAACGATGCTTATTTCCTCTGCTGATAATAATTTATCTAGATAAGACACTTAAAGGGGATATATCCGTTTTGATAATAGTTACTTGGTGAAGTCAAAATAATCCAGTTTTTGCATAGAAGTCATCTGCTGCGTCTGAAACTTCTCTGGCGGAGTTTGCTTTCCTATCGCCCAGGCCATGATATCGACATCTTCTTCTTCGAGCAGCATTTCAAACCAGTCAATCTCTGCATCCGTCCACGTCTGGCCCCATTTATCAAAGAAGCCACCGATCATATTATCGGCCTCGCGGGTGCCGCGGTGCCAGCTACGAAAATAGAGCCGTTTCAGCCTTACTTCGCGTTCCATATGTGCTCCTGACTCTCTGCTTTGTATATTTGTTAATGCGAAGGCGCCGTGTCTGGTATATTGGCCCTGCTTTCGTATAAGGCGGATAGACATGCGGCCCGAGATACTCAATCCATTATTTGGCGAAACACAGTCGCTGAAAGGCGTCGGCAAGGTGCTGGCCAAGCCGCTGGAGAAACTGCGCCTGACGCGAGTTAAAGATCTGCTCTATCATAAGCCCAGCTATTGGATGCGGCGAAAACGTGTTCATGAACTGGACATAGCCGATATTGGCTTGACGATTATTGCTGAGGTTACCCCGGTGGATTATCGTTCCGGCGGCCCTCGCAGCCCCTTTCGTGTGCAGGCTACTGATGCCAAGGGCAATTATATCAGCCTGACTTTTTTCGGCAGAAACACCGGGTGGACGCGCAAGTTGCTTCCTTTGGGTGAGAGCAAAATCATAACGGGCAAGCTGGAACGTTATGGTGACGAACTCCAAATGCTGCATCCTGATGTGCTGGAAGTGGCCGAAGAATCAGAGATAGCATTGGTCGAACCTATTTATCCGTTATCCGACGGGCTGGGGAACAAACGGATGAGGCAGTTGATTGCACAATCGCTGGAATTGGCTCCGCATCTGCCGGAATGGATTGAACCGAGTTTACTGAAATCAAAGCAATGGAACGAATGGAGACAAACTATCGTTGCTTTGCATAATGATGAGGATGCCAGCAATTCTGACCGTTTGGCCTATGACGAGATATTTGCCAACCAACTGGCATTCATGCTTGTTCGCGCCAGTAATCGCCAGAAAAACGGCATTTCGATCCAGGGCGACGGACATTTACGGGATCAAATCAAGCTACCGTTCGAGCTGACAGGAGCGCAGAAGCGGTGCATATCTGAGATTGAAGGCGACCTAGCGCAATCATCGCCGATGCTTCGGTTGTTGCAGGGCGATGTGGGATCCGGAAAGACCTTGGTTGCGCTGATGGCATTGCTCAATGCGGTGGAGGCCGGTTATCAGGGCGCGTTTTTGGCTCCAACGGAAATATTGGCGAGACAGCATTTTGAAGGGCTGCAAAAGCTTCTCAGCGGGTTGCCGGTCAATATTGATATTCTGACTGGCCGTGACAAAGGTAAAATGCGCGAGTCGACATTGATGGGGCTGGCTGACGGTTCCATTGATATTTTGGTCGGCACCCACGCGATTTTCCAAGAGAAAGTGCGCTATAAAAAGCTCGCTGTGGCGGTCATTGACGAGCAGCACAAATTTGGAGTGTCTCAGCGGTTAATGCTCACCCGAAAGGCCGAGAGTACCCCGCATCTTTTGGCGATGACCGCGACTCCGATTCCCCGCACACTGACGCTCAGCCAATATGGCGAGATGGATGTCTCACGGATAGACGAGCTTCCGCCGGGACGCCAAACCATCGAAACACGGGTGATTTCAGATTCGCGTTTACCGGAAGTTGTGGAAGGGCTTGGGAGGCATATTGCGGGCGGCGGTCAAGCTTATTGGGTCTGCCCCCTAGTCGAAGAAAGCGAGAAAAGCGACCTTGCCGCAGCAGAAGAGCGGGCTGCTGCATTGAAACTGCGATTCGGAGATCAGGTGGGACTTGTTCACGGGCGCATGAAAGGACCGGAAAAAGATGCGGTCATGGAAAAGTTTCAGCGCGGTGCAATCCGTTTGCTGGTTGCCACGACGGTCATCGAAGTCGGCGTCGATGTGCCCAATGCCAGCCTCATGATTATTGAAGCGGCCGATCGCTTTGGTCTGGCGCAATTACATCAGCTGCGCGGGCGTGTGGGCAGGGGGGATGTCAAATCAAACTGTCTGTTGCTTCGCGGAGATACGTTGAGCGAAACGGCCCGCGCACGGCTATCCCTGCTGCGCGAAACCAATGACGGTTTCAAGATTGCAGAAGAAGATTTGCGGCTTCGCGGCGCCGGTGAACTTTTGGGGACGAGGCAATCCGGCGATGCTGGCTTCCGGATTGCAACACCGGAACAGATAACGCAGTTTATCGCTGCTGCGACGGATGATGCCCGTTTATTGCTCGACCGTGACGGCGGTTTAAAAGGTGAGCGCGGTCAGGCAGCACGCATTGCTTTATATCTGTTTGAAAAAGACTGGGGCGTGAGCCTGATCCGCAGCGGCTAAACTGGCTACTTTTCGGACGCTTCCATCTTGTCCAGCATCGCGACAAAATCTGGTTCTCGAATCACCCGTTCAAATTCGAATCCGGAGCGGCCGCTATGGGACCAGACCAGAAACGCCTCAATACGGCCAGCGACGGGAAGACGCACGACTACACGGTCGCCTTTGTTTAGCTTTGTTTCATGCACGATCTGGCAACCTCGCGCAGAAATGTTGCTTAGTTTGACAGCAAACTCGCCATGTTTCTGGGTTTCACCAATCGTCGCGAAATCAACCGGAAAGCGGGTAGCGCGGCGCAATTCTGGCATGTGTATGTTTGGTGCCCGTGGCATAAGGTCGCTCCGTCTGTGACTGAAGTTCACTATTAACCCGCTTTACCGAACAAATGGTAAAATTCAGGTAATATATCCGTCACGAAACGCGGCGTAACAACCCATGCTTTTTCTTGCCGGCAGAGATTTTGATATCGTCATCGCCAATGGAAAACAGGTCACCGGCATCTTTGACTGGCTCGTCATTTATGCGTGCGCCGCCGCCTGCGACCATCCGTTTGGCTTCACCCTTTGAAGCGCAAAAGCCGATATTCACCAATGCATCAAGGATCGAAATCTCGCTGTCGGAAACCTCGAGCACAGGAAGGTCGCTGCCCGCCTGGCCTTGTTCAAACGTCTTCTGCGCCGTGTCGGCTGCATGGCTTGCGGCTTCTTCGCCATGCGCCATGGCTGTTGCAGCATTGGCGAGAATCTTCTTTGCTTCGTTAATCTCTGACCCTTGCAGGCTTTCCAACCGGGCAATTTCTTCAAGATCGATATCTGTGAAAAGTCTCAGGAACCGTCCTACGTCCGCATCCTGCGTATTGCGCCAGAATTGCCAATAATCATAAGGAGCAAGCTGATCGCTGTTTAGCCAAGTGGCTCCACCGGCAGTTTTTCCCATTTTTGCGCCATCGGCTGTCGTAATCAGAGGTGTAGTCAGACCAAAGAGCTGTGTGCCATCGACCCGGCGTGTGAGCTCCATGCCGTTGACGATATTCCCCCACTGGTCCGAGCCGCCCAGTTGAAGGCGGCAGCCTATATTTCTGGACATTTCCCGGAAATCATAAGCCTGAAGAATCATGTAGTTAAACTCGAGGAAGGTGAGGGGCTGCTCACGGTCCAGGCGTAGCTTGACCGCATCAAATGTCAGCATACGGTTAATCGTAAAATGCGGCCCAATATCACGCAGGATTTCAAGATAACCCAGATTTTCAAGCCAATCGGCATTGTTTATCATGAGAGCATCTGTCGGGCCGTCGCCGAAAGTCAGGAAATTATCGAAAACGCGCCTAATGCTGGCGATATTATTATTAATATCATCATCACTTAGCATCTTGCGACTTTCATCCTTGCCGGACGGATCACCGATTCTAGTCGTGCCGCCGCCCATCAGGACAATTGGCTTATGGCCCGTCTGTTGCAGACGGCGCAGCATCATGATCTGAACCAGACTACCCACATGAAGTGACGGCGCGGTGGCATCAAAACCGATATAGCCGGGCACAATCGTCTCACAGGCGAGTTTATCGAGCCCGTCTCCATCAGTTAATTGGTGGATATAGCCGCGGTCATCCAGTAAGCGGAGCAGATCAGATTGGTAATTAGTCATGGGTGGCCCGTTACATGCAAAAGAACAAACTCGCAATATGCGTTTAGACCTGCACAGCCATCCGCAAAGCCCGGCTTCAGTGGTCAACGAATTTTGGGTGGCCTATTCATGGTTGCGAAAAGGCATTCTGCACATAAAATATTATGTGAAAGCCAACATAGCGAGTGTGAGTTTACCCCAAAAGGCCGATTCCGTGCGCGCCGATGGATTGTGGGAAAACACCTGTTTCGAGCTATTCCTTCGGGAACAATCGGCCAGAAATTATTGCGAGTTCAACTTTTCGCCCTCGGGGTGCTGGGCGGCCTATCAATTTTCTGCTTATCGTGAGGATATGGCAGATCTTGAATTAGCTGAGCCACCGCATATCGATTTTGAAACCAGCGATAAGCACATTGAAATGGAAGTAACGCTTGATCTGTCGGGCTTGGTGCAGGCATCTTCTTATGAAGTCGCTTTTTCGGCTGTGATTGCTGACAAGAGCGGAGGTAAATCCTATTGGGCTTTGTCACATCCGCAAGCTAAGCCGGATTTTCATCACGAAGGTAGTTTTACGCATCAACTGAAGGCAGCAGACAGCTTATGAAATTTGGAATTGACCGACTTCTCTCGGAACCGGAATTGCGAGCACCATTGGCCGGAAAACGGGTTGCACTACTGGCTCATCCGGCATCGGTTACCGACAATCTTACGCACTCGCTCGATGCCTTGGCAGGGTGTGAAGATATGAAGCTAAGCGCGGCCTTCGGTCCGCAACATGGACTACGCGGTGACAAGCAGGACAATATGATTGAATCCCCGGATTACGAGGATCCGGCGCTCGGTATTCCAGTGTTCAGCCTTTACGGAGAAGTGCGCCGCCCAGCCAAGGAAATGATGGACAGTTTTGATGTAATCCTGATCGATCTTCAGGACCTCGGCTGCCGGATTTATACCTTCATCACGACACTGCGTTACATTCTGGAAGCCGCAGCAGAACATGACAAAGCAGTGTGGGTGCTTGATCGCCCCAATCCCGCCGGACGGCCTGTTGAGGGCATGATGCTGGAAGAAGGCTGGGAAAGCTTCGTCGGCGCCGGGCCTATGCCTATGCGTCACGGGCTGACACTGGGGGAAATGGGGCTGTGGTTTGTCCGTCATTTCAATCTGGATGTCGATTACCGGGTTATCGAAATGCAGGGATGGCAACCGGACGGACCGGGCTTTGGTTGGCCCACCGATCGTGTCTGGATTAACCCCAGTCCGAATGCTCCTAATCTTTTCATGGCGCGGGCTTATGCCGGAACGGTCATGCTGGAGGGAACGACATTATCGGAGGGACGCGGGACAACACGGCCGCTGGAATTATTTGGCGCGCCGGAAATTGACGCTAAGGCGGTTATATCAGAAATGGACAAGATTGCACCGCAGTGGCTAAAAGGGTGCAAATTGCGGGAATGCTGGTTTGAGCCGACCTTTCATAAGCATGTCGGAAAGCTCTGTAACGGTGTCCAGATTCATGCAGAGGGTCCGTTTTATGATCATTCTGCTTTTCAGCCATGGCGTCTTCAGTCTGTAGCGTTCAAGGCTATTCGGAACCTATACCCCGATTATGACTTGTGGCGCGATTTTCCTTATGAATATGAAGTGGGAAAACTGGCTTTTGATGTGATTAACGGTGGACCCAGACTGCGGGAGTGGATCGATGATCCATCGGCAAGTGCAGATGATTTGGACGTCATCACCGTGCCGGAGGAAAAGCTGTGGGAACAATCAATAAAGGAACATCTGATTTATTGAGTTAGCCTCTTAAAAGAGATAAAATAATGCTGCAACGCAACATAGATGTTGCGCCGCTCTGCGATTTTGATATCTAGCGCGGATGCTACCGAATAAAGAGTTTTTTGAAGGCGTCGCGCTGAAAAAGTGCGTCACCGCGACATATAACAAGATGCGGGTCACGCTTGCCCCGCATATCCTCTATACACGGCATGATGAAATGCATGTCGATGCGGTTACGGTCGAACGAGAAGGGCAGCCGCCCCGTGAACTAAAGCTTGGGACTTTCAAGCTTTCTGGTTTGAAAGACGTAGTCGTCGAAGAGCGACATTTTGAACCGTCAGACCTGTTTGATGCAGAGGCTGAAAAATATCAGGGTACGACCCTGATGACAGTGGAAGCGTAACGGTCTTATACGTGTTTTCGGGTCAATTCTTTCATAGCATCGCTTAACCCTTCAAGGGTGAGGGGATACATGCGGTCGTTCATCAATTCCTTGACGATTTTTACGCTCTGCGAATAACCCCATTGCTTTTCGGGAACGGGGTTCAGCCACGCAGCCGCAGGATAGGTATTCGTCATCCGCTGGAGCCAGGTGACGCCAGCCTCTTCGTTAAAATGCTCTACCGATCCGCCGGGATGGGTGATTTCATAAGGGCTCATTGACGCATCCCCGACGAAAATCAGCTTATAATCATGGCCATATTTGTGAAGAACATCCCACGTATTGGTCCGTTCTGAAAAACGCCGCCGGTTATCTTTCCAGACACCTTCGTAAACGCAGTTGTGGAAATAGAAAAATTCGAGATTTTTAAATTCGGAAGTCGCGGCCGAAAACAGTTCTTCGCAAAGCTTGATAAACGGGTCCATTGATCCGCCTACATCAAGGAATAGCAGTAGCTTGACCGCATTATGGCGTTCGGGGCGCATGTGGATATCTAACCAGCCCTTTTTCGCAGTGCCGTTGATCGTGCTGTTGATATCCAGCTCATCGGCAGAGCCTTCGCGGGCAAATTTTCGCAAACGTCTTAGCGCAACTTTGATATTTCGGGTGCCGAGCTGCTTGGTGTTGTCGAGATTTTGAAACTCACGCTTATCCCAGACTTTGATCGCTTTCTTCTGGCCGCCTTCGCCGCCAATACGCACACCCTCAGGGTTATAACCGCTATTCCCGTAGGGCGATGTGCCGCCAGTGCCGATCCACTTGCTACCACCTTCATGGCGCTTCTGTTGCTCGGCCAGGCGCTCTTTCAGCGTCTCCATAATTTCGTCCCAGCTGCCGAGAGCTTTGACCTTTTCCATCTCTTCTTCGGAAAGATATTTCTCGGCAACAGCTTTCAACCAGTCGAGCGGGATTTCCTCTTCTTGAACACCGTAACTGGTTTCGATACCCTTGAAGACTTTCGAGAACACCTGATCGAAACGGTCCAATAGGCCTTCGTCTTTGACAAAAGTGGCACGGGACAGATAATAAAATTCTTCAGGACGACGCTGGATAACTTCTTTGTCCAGCGCTTCCAAAAGCACCAGATGCTCTTTCAAAGATGCCGTAATACCGGCAGCCCTTAGCTCGTCCATGAAGTTGAAGAACATTGGTCTAGCTCCGATTAACGCGCTTCGCGTTTTGCCATGAATGCCAGGCGTTCAAACAGCATCACGTCCTGCTCGTTTTTAAGCAGAGCACCGTGAAGCGGAGGAATTGCTTTGCTCGGATCCTTTGACTGGAGCACTTCAAGCGGCATGTCTTCTGACAAAAGCAGTTTCAACCAATCAAGCAGTTCAGAGGTGCTGGGCTTCTTTTTCAGGCCTGGAACGTCACGGACTTCGTAAAATATGTCCATTGCCTTTTTAACCAGAACGCCCTGGATATCAGGGAAGTGGACATTGATAATTTCCTGCATCGTCTCACGATCCGGGAATTTGATATAGTGGAAAAAACAACGGCGCAGGAATGCGTCGGGCAATTCTTTTTCATTGTTAGATGTAATGACAACGATGGGGCGTTCTGCGGCCTTAATCGTTTCCTTGGTTTCATAAACATGAAACTCCATGCGGTCGAGCTCTTGCAGCAAGTCGTTAGGAAACTCGATATCCGCCTTGTCAATCTCGTCAATCAGCAAGACCGGTAATTCTGGTGAGGTAAAGGCTTCCCAGAGTTTGCCCTTGCGGATGTAGTTGGAAATATCATGAACACGCTCATCGCCAAGCTGGCCATCGCGTAGCCGTGCTACAGCGTCATATTCATAGAGGCCCTGATGCGCCTTTGTCGTGGACTTTACGTTCCATTCGATCAGCGGAGCGCCGGTCGCTTTTGCAATTTCATGTGCCAGAACAGTTTTGCCGGTGCCGGGCTCTCCCTTTACCAATAGCGGGCGCCGAAGCGTCACGGCCGCGTTTACCGCAACCTTCAAATCATCGGTCGCTACATAATCTTTGGTACCGTCAAAACGCATATTCCATCATCCCTTACCGTAAACGTCAATAGAGTAGCGATAGGGAAAATGCCGTTTTGAGGCAAGTTAATCATTTAGTTAATTGGTAATAGCAATCATTTCAGATGTTAATCCGTTTGACGCGCGTTTCTTCTCGCTTCCAATAGCTGCCAGAGTCCGCGATGTTGAGCCAGAAGCTGATCAACTCCGAAGTTAATTGCTCGCTCCATCGAACTGGATTTTGACAATTCTTTGCCAAGTGCATCAGTCTTCTCTGCTGGTGTTAAAATTGCAGGGTGCGGCTCTATACCGAGTTTTATGGCGATATTCTCAAGCAGTGGCCGCATCGCTAGCCAATCAAGAACAAGTGCGAAGGACGCTCCAAGAGCGCAGCCATTGCGATCAGAACGGGATAGCATCTCAAGTGCTCTACGCTGCCCAACCACGGTTGCGTTGCTGTGGTCCTCGATACTGAGGCCCAATATCGGTCCTGCAGCGACTGTTAATCTGGTTATAAAGGCTCGTTCTGCGGTAAAGCCATCTATTGCTTGTACCAGCCAATCACGCACTAATGGCTCAGATGTTCGGTTCGCTGCATGGTCTATTACGCTAGGGTGACCGCCGTGTAGGGAACAGAGGAAATGAGCTATATCAGCAATATCTGCGCCACTTAAAATCGTAACGTTACTGGTGATGTCCTGCGTGTAGCCGCAGGATAATGAACCATGCTTGGCCACGACATCCATAAGTGATGGAGGCGCGGTTGGAACTAAGCTTGGCTCTGGCATCATGCTCACATCACCTTGAAGTTTACAGAAATCTGCTCGGCATTAATTACCGGACATATCTTGTTAAACCTCGAGATTATCGCATAATCCTAAAGACCCGGTTTACACAGATTGACCAAATCGAAACTTGGACGAAACAAAACGCGGGTCAAAACCGAGTTTATTGGTCCAGAAAGCTCCGCATTTTGCGGCTACGGCTTGGATGTTTCAATTTGCGTAAGGCTTTGGCTTCAATTTGACGGATACGCTCTCTCGTCACGCTAAATTGTTGTCCAACCTCTTCCAGAGTGTGATCGGTATTCATGCCAATGCCGAAACGCATACGCAGAACACGTTCTTCACGCGGGGTCAGACTGGCAAGAACCCGTGTAACGGTTTCCTTCAGGTTAGCCTGAATCGCAGCGTCGACAGGAATAATTGCGTTTTTATCTTCGATGAAATCACCGAGATGCGAATCTTCTTCATCGCCAATAGGCGTTTCTAGACTGATTGGCTCTTTGGCAATTTTCATAACCTTGCGCACTTTTTCAAGTGGCATCGAAAGACGTTCAGCCATTTCTTCGGGGGTCGGCTCACGACCCTGTTCATGCAGGAATTGACGTGAAGTCCGGACCAGTTTGTTGATCGTTTCGATCATATGGACCGGAATACGAATTGTCCGTGCCTGATCCGCAATCGACCGGGTAATGGCCTGGCGAATCCACCAGGTTGCATAGGTCGAGAATTTATAACCACGGCGATATTCAAACTTGTCGACCGCTTTCATCAGGCCAATATTGCCTTCCTGAATCAAGTCGAGAAATTGTAGGCCCCGGTTGGTGTATTTTTTGGCGATGGAAATAACGAGCCTCAGATTGGCTTCCACCATTTCCTTCTTGGCAATCCGCGCTTCGCGTTCGCCCTTTTGCACCATGTTGACGATACGGCGGAACTCATCAAGCGATGTTCCGGTTGCTGCCGAAATGTCTGATATTTCTGCGCGAATCCGCTCTACAGCGACAGCTTCTTTCTCAGCAAAAGCCGCCCATTTTTTGTCTGTTTTGGCCATGCTGGCCAGCCAGCCATCGTCCAGTTCATGACCGACATAGCTTTCCAGAAAAGCACGCCGAGGTACTTTGTGCCGTTCGGCCAAACGCAACATTTGACCGCCGAGTGCAGTTAAACGGCGATTGAACGAATAAAGCTGGTCAACCAGAAACTCGATTTTGTTGGCATGAAACTGCACGCTTTCAACCAAAGCGGTAAGTTCTTCACGCAGGCTTTGATATTTCTTTTCTGAAGCAGCAGGGAAATCATCTCCAACTGCAAATGCTTCCATACGCGTGTTTTGGAGTTTCGAGAATTTTTTGAATACCGAAGTGATGGTTGCGAATTTTTCCAATGCCTCTGGTTTCAGCGCTTCTTCCATCTGCGCGAGAGACAATGTGTTGTCTTCGTCATCATCTTCAACGATGCGCTTAGTGCGGCGTTCGGTCAGCTCATCTTCATCATCTTCTTCGGCTGATTCCGGTTCGTCATCATCTTCGTCATCATCCTTGAACGAAGGGCCGGCTGTTTTCTCGCTGATCTCGCCGTCATCATCATCTTCGTCTTCAAGATTTTCCGGAACGGGATCTTTGGAGAGCATAGCATCAAGGTCAAGGATTTCCCGAAGCTGCATCTCGCCGTCGTTCAGGGCTGTGGACCATTCGATAATGGCGTTAAAGGTCGTTGGGCTTTCACACAGGCCCCAGATCATGGTATCGCGGCCAGCCTCGATACGTTTGGCAATGGCAATTTCGCCCTCGCGGCTGAGCAACTCAACTGCGCCCATTTCGCGCAGATACATGCGAACCGGGTCATCAGTGCGGTCGCCAGTGGCTTTTTTGATTGCCGTTGAAGAGGCTGCTTTTTTGTCTTTTTCTGACCCGTCGATGGATTCGACTTCGTCGCCACCCGTTTCTTCAGCGCCCTCGTCATCATTCTCGACGATTTTTACGCCCATGTCAGAAATAGCCGACATGATGTCTTCAATCTGCTCACTGGACATCTGGTCCTGTGGCATGCCTTCATTCAACTCGTCATAGGTGATGTAGCCGCGTTTTTTTGCCTTCGAGAGTAGCTTTTTAATTCCCGACTCATTCATATCAATAAGCGGTGCATCTTCGGTTACTGCAGATTTTTTTGCTTTACTTGCCAATGCCTGAGGCCCTTACTTTTAAAACTAAACTACATCGTCGATTTGCGTGAGTTCAACCAGTCGTTCATGAAATTCCTGCTTTGCTTGCCGCAATCTTTGCTGCTCTGCATAGCTTTCCTCGTCCAAATGGTCTTGCACCCGCCGTGTCGCTTCCGCCAAAGCCGCTTCCAGTCCCGGTCGCGCCGTTATCACTTTAATAGCCTCTGCCAAATCATTGTGCGCCCGTTCGAGATAGTCCGAAGGAGCAGCATCTGGCAGTTTGCGGTTGAAAGTGAAATTCAGCGCATCGGCCCGTAACAGCCCTTTTGCGACATTATAACAATCTGTCTCTGCCAATATGGTAAGAAGGCCCTGCATATCAAGCATTTCTTTACGCATGGCAGCACGAATTAGTTCAGATAGCAGCGCCTGCATCTGTGGATCGGCTAGACGAAACAAGGTTAGCGCTTCAAAATGCTTGGAAATCTGGGAAGGGTGACGGATTAATCCGCCCAATATGGCTTTTGCGATACGCAGATCATAACCGTCAAGTAGCACCGATGTGGTATCGTTCATCGGCTTGAAAGAGACATATCGAGAATTGAATTTGCCTCTGGTGCCCGCAAACTGTCTGTGCCCCTGTTGACTGTTTGCTGAGCGATTGTCGCGTTTAGTAAAGAAAGCATCCTCATATCGCTCTTGAAAATCCTGCCGGTAATGCTGGGCAATATCTTGATCTGCAATATCGCGAACATGGTCAGACAGGCGCTTTTTCAAACCCGCCTTGGTTTCTGGTGTATTTAATGGTTGAGCTTCATATTCCACCTGCCAGACCTTATCGCCCAGCGTTTGTGGCTGATTAATCAGGGAGGCAAAAGCCTGGGAACCTTCAGAACGGATCAGGTCATCAGGGTCTTGCCCAGTGGGCATCGCGATGAAATTCAGGCTATGGGACGGACGCAAGATAGGCAGTGCTCTTAGCGCTGCGCGCATCGCGGCTTTTTGCCCGGCATTGTCGCCATCAAAACACAAGATGGGAGCATCCACCATCTTCCAGATGCGTTCGATCTGATGTTCTGTCAGCGCAGTGCCAAGCGGCGCGACAACATCCTCAAAACCAGCCTGAGACAAGGCAATAGCGTCCATATAGCCTTCAACTACCAAAATGCGACCCGTCTGGCGCGAGGCAGGTGAGGCTTTGTCCAAGTTATAGAGCGTGCGACCTTTGTCGAATAAGGGCGTATCTGGAGAGTTCAGATATTTGGGTTCGCCTTCGCCCAATATCCGTCCGCCAAAAGCGATAACCCTTCCGCGCGGATCGCGAATAGGGATCATCAACCGCCCACGGAAACGATCATAGGGATCTCGGCCATCAACTTTGATAAGGAGCCCAGCTCCAACAAGTTGATCCCTCCCATGAACTGAAAGCGCGTCTTTTAACCGCCCCCGAGAGTCTGGTGCATAACCAAAGCCGAACTTGCGGATAGTGCTTTCGGTTATCCCGCGATTTTTGAGATACTCACGGGCAGCTGCGCCCTCAACGCCGTTAAATTGAGCAACGAACCAATCCTGGGCGGCTGCCATGACGTCATGAAGAGTTGCGCGTGTTTCCTGACGTTGGGCAGCGCGAGGGTCCGGCTCCGGGACTTCCATTTGAGCTTCGGCGGCCAGGTCTTTCACCGCATCCATGAAACTGAGCCCGCGCTGGTCGGTCATCCAGCGAATGGCATCACCATGCGCGCCGCAACCAAAGCAATGGTAGAAACCTTTTTCGTCGTTAATTGTGAAGCTGGGCGTCTTTTCGTTATGAAACGGACAACATGCTTTGAACTCGCGTCCTGCCTTTTGAACCTTTACCGTCCGGCCGATTAGCGAGGACAAAGTAGTCCGGCTGCGTAATTCATCAAGCCATTGTGGAGATAGGGTCATAGATTTAGGGTCAGCTTAGCGCCGCCTTTACCAAGCCACTTGCCTTGCTCATATCAATTTCGGTGCCGTGGCGTGATTTCAGTTCCGCCATAACGCGGCCCATGTCTTTCATCGATTCTGCGCCGAGTTCGGTTTTGATTCCCTCGATCAAAGCGGCAGTATCTTCTTCGCTTAACTGGGCTGGCAGGAATTCTTCAATTACCGTCAGTTCCATTTTCTCAGCCTTGGCGAGTTCATCGCGGCCGCCGGATTCGAACATTTCGATTGATTCGCGGCGTTGCTTTGCCATTTTCTGCAAGACATCAGTGACCATTACGTCATCATCGAGCTTGTTATCCTTTGTCCGCAGCTCGATATCCTTATCCTTGATCTTCGCCAAGATGGAGCGTGTGGCCGCTGTGCGATCTTTGTCGCCAGCTTTCATGGCCGCAATTTGAGCCGCTTTCACATCATCGCGAATCATAGATTTCCTCATATTTTTGGAATAAGCTATCAATATAGCCGGAACTTAATTTTTTTCATAGATTGCGAGCAATTTTTTCGTCCTCTAGGGACGGCGAACTTTGCTTGAAGCGCGGGACTGCCATATACCCGCCATTATTACAGACATTAAGGATAAGCCCATGACCGATACCATCATCCCCGCCGCACCCAAGGGCGCCACCGGGATATTGGTGTTGGCAGATGGCAGTATCGTATGGGGCAGGGGCTTTGGCGCGACTGGTTCTGCGGTTGGCGAAGTTTGCTTTAACACAGCGATGACCGGCTATCAGGAAGTTATGACCGACCCGAGCTATGCGGGGCAGATCGTTACTTTCACTTTCCCCCATATCGGTAATGTCGGCACGAATGACGAGGATGTCGAGGCCGATGCGGCGCATGCACTTGGTTGTATCGTCCGTGAAGATGTGACCGAGCCTAGCAGCTTTCGTAACAGCCAGCCGTTTGACGAGTGGATGGCGGCGCAGGGGCGGATCGGCATATCCGGTGTTGATACGCGCGCGCTCACGCGGCGGATCAGGGAAGCGGGTGCGCCCAATGCTGTGATTGCCCATCATCCGGGCGGACAGTTCGACATTGATGACCTGCTTGCCAAAGCGCGCGACTGGGCGGGGCTTGAAGGGATGGACCTCGCTTCGGAAGTGACCGGGCATCAGACGCGGATATGGGATAGCGGTGTCTGGCGACTGGGTCATGGATATGCGGCGATGGAGCAGATGGAGTCACAAAGCGGTGATTCCGGAATTGCGGCTGAGCGGCCGCATGTGGTTGCTATCGACTATGGGGCCAAGCGCAATATCTTTAGAAACCTTGTGAAGGCTGGCGCGAAAGTCACTGTTGTTCCTGCACAAACTTCGCTCGACGAGATCATGGCCTTAGAACCTGCTGGGGTGTTTCTGTCCAACGGTCCCGGCGATCCGGCGGCGACGGGCGAATATGCGGTTCCGGTTATCAAGGCGCTGCTGGACAAGGATGTTCCGATTTTCGGTATCTGCCTGGGCCATCAGATGCTGGCGCTGGCGGCGGGGGCAAAGACGGTCAAAATGTTCCAGGGCCACCGCGGTGCCAATCACCCGGTGCAGCGCTTTGAAGACGGCCCCGATAACGGAAAGGTCGAGATAACCTCGATGAACCACGGCTTTGCGGTGGACGGGGAAACCCTGCCTGAAACTGTGATCGAGACTCACAAGAGCCTGTTCGACGGCAGCAATTGCGGCATAGAGATAGTCGGCAAACGCGCCTTTGGCGTGCAATATCACCCCGAAGCCAGCCCCGGCCCGCAGGACAGTTTTTATCTGTTCGAAAAATTTGTGCGCGGACTGTCCCGATGAGCAAGGTTGACCCCGAATATCTCGCCCAGGAATGGGCGACCGATGACGAAATCCTGCAAAGCATGGCGGAAGGCGGCGATCTGGCGCATGTGGTCAGAGAGATTAACGTGCAATTTGTCGGCGAGCTTGCCAATCTCAACAAGCTGAAAAACGACGCGAAAAAGCTCGGCTTTCACTCCGCCATTGTTGAGCAGGACGAAGACGACGAAGATGGCGGGTGGCAGATCGAACTACAAATCGACGCGGATACGAAGCAGGAAACCATCCGCGAACTAACGCGCAAATGCCTTGAGATCGAACTCGATTATGACATTGACCATGACGGTTGGGGCTGTTTTGCCTGTAATGAGAATGGACCGATTTCCGACGAGAATCCAGCGTGATGTGGAGTGAGGCGATAATCGAAAGACCGCAATCCACGGAGCAATGGCTTCGTTATGATAACTATGGCAGCATCAGCACCGGCTCTTGTTGCATATCTCCCCTACTTAGCTTTTTAGGACGCTAATGCCAAAAAGAACTGACATAAAATCCATCCTGATCATTGGCGCTGGCCCGATTGTTATCGGACAGGCCTGCGAATTTGATTATTCGGGGACACAGGCGTGTAAGGCGCTGAAAGAAGAGGGGTACCGGATCATTCTGGTAAACTCTAATCCCGCGACGATCATGACCGATCCGGAAATGGCGGATGCGACCTATATCGAGCCGATTACGCCCGAAATCGTCGCAAAGATTATCGAGAAAGAACGCCCCGATGCGATCCTGCCGACTATGGGCGGTCAGACGGCGCTGAACACGGCGCTTTCGCTCAATAAAATGGGCGTGCTCGAAAAATATGGTGTGCAGATGATCGGCGCGGATGCCGAAGCCATCGACAAGGCGGAGGACCGTGAAAAGTTCAAGGCTGCGATGGACAAGATTGGTCTGG
>JADMKQ010000119.1 GCA_015478735.1 Sphingorhabdus sp.
GGACGACCAGAGCTCCCGCAACGCCGATATCATCGTGTTGGCACAGCGCGCCAATCAAACGCAGGTCATTCGTGAAGGTAGTCTGGGCGCACCGGGGAACAAGGCTTCCGAAGACGTACCATTCAGCATCAAAGCCTATGGCGAAGCACTGATCCTGAACCAACAACCACAAACGCTTGGACAGCTGCTGGAAAATGATCCGTCGGTCCGCACAAGCTATGGCTATGGCAATGCCGCAGAGCAATTTGTTATTCGCGGGTTTACTCTTACAGGCGATGATGTTGGTCTGGACGGACTTTATGGCATCGTCCCGCGCCAACTCGTGGCGCCAGAGCTTTATGAACAGGTTCAGGTGCTCAATGGAGCAAGCGCATTCCTGAACGGTGCGGCTCCGGGTGGATCGGGCATCGGCGGAAGCGTCAACCTTCTCCCCAAACGCGCAGGGGAGAAACCGCTTACGCGCATTACGGCCAATTACACGTCCGATGCGCATATTGGAGGCAGTTTTGATATATCGCGCCGTTTGGGCGATGGTAGCATCGGCATCCGCATCAACGGTGCTGGAAGGCGCGGTGATGTGTCCATCGATAACGAGTTTCGCAGCAATTATGTGATCGGCGGCGCCCTAGACTATGACGGAGGGCCGCTGCGTCTCTCGCTTGATCTGGCGTATCAGAACGTACGTGTAAATCATTTGCGGCCCAAAGTGACGAATGACACTACCGGAATTCCGCGTGTGCCAAAGGCAGAGCATAATTACGGTCAGCCGTGGAGCTATACGAAAATGCGCGACGTTTTCGGTCTGGCCAAGATGGAATATGATATTGCTGACAACGTGCTGGCCTACGCCTCTTTTGGTTTTCGCGACGGCATGGAAGAAGGAATATACAGCGGCGTCACCCTGAATAACGTCGCGACCGGCGATGCCACAGGAAGCGGGTCATTCATCCCGCGTACCGATAATAATGAATCAGCCCAGACAGGATTGCGCATCAATCTTGCTGGCGGGGGTATCACCCATGAATTCAATATGGGCGGCTCCATGAGCTGGCAGGTAGGCCGCTTTGCTTATGATTTCTTCACCGAGTTTGACACGAACCTATACGACACGCCAGTGGTTCCCATGCCTCCTAGCAACTTTGCCGGCGGTGATCTTGATGATCCCTTCCCGATAAACCGTATTCGTCTGGGCAGCGTATATATTTCTGACAGCCTGGGTTATCTGGATGACCGGATTTTGCTGACGGCGGGCTTGCGGCTTCAGACAATGAATATAAAAAATTATTCTTATGGTGACGGATCTCTGGTCACAGAATATGATGAAAGCGCGGTGACCCCTGTGTTCGGCCTGGTCGTGAAGCCACTAAAAGGCTTGTCAATATTCGCCAACCGCATTCAGGGCCTGTCCCAGGGGCCGACTGCACCTATTGATGATGATCTGGTCAACTCGGGCGAAATTTTCGCCCCCTATAAATCAACACAATATGAAATTGGCGGCAAAGTGAATCTGGGCCAGTTCAACGCATCGCTGGCCTTGTTCCAGATTGACAAGCCAAGCGCCTATGCCATCCCCGTGAATGATGCCGATCCGAACGGTCCGTTAGTGTATGGCATATACGGGAAACAACGCAATCGCGGGATAGAGCTCAGCGTTGATGGCGAACCGGTAGAAGGTTTGCGGATTATCGCCGGTGCTTCGATACTGGATGCAAAACAGCGCGATTCTGCGGAGGGGCTGAACGAGGGTAATAAAATATTTGGCGTTCCGGATTATCTGATCAACGCAAATGTTGAGTGGGATCTGCCGTTCCTGACAGCACTCACGTTGACCGGACGGGTCGTGCATACCGGCAAACAGGCCGCCAATGCCGAAAATACTCTGGAATTGCCGGAATGGACCCGTTTTGATCTTGGCGCGCGCTATGTTGCCCTTGTCGGAGATGTGCCGTTAACGCTGCGTTTCAATGTCGATAATGTTGCGAACAAACGTTATTGGGCGTCTGCATTTGACTCTTTCCGCGCTGACCTTTTGCAGGGCGCGCCGCGGACTTTCAAACTGTCGGCATCAATCGAGCTATGATCTGAAAGAGCAGGACGGGCGCAGTCCGTTCGAAACTAACTAACTGCGCCTTCCTACCATTCTTATGATGAACCATTTCTTGATTGGAAATATGGGTTTTTCTGCGAGGATACCCTGCGATGGCTATTTGCCCTTCGCAGGTAAATTTAACGCTTCGCTATTCGAGGTTGACTGTAAGTTTAAGCGAATTTGACCGTTCTTTCATTCGGTAATTCCGGGTTTGCGCGGCCTAAAGTATATCCTCAGAACTAATAGGGTTAACTAAAATAACTGCTGATTACATGATGAGTAATACTGAAGCCATCCAAGAAATATGACTAAACTTTTAGCGGGATAAAAAGACCATCGTCGACAGTTTTGCATATTCGTCGAAAGTCGCTGGTCTATAGGATATGCATCAATAAAGTACTGTTCGCTGGGATTAGAAAAATAAATTTGAGAAGGGGGAGTGATGGGAGGGATAGTAGCAATTTTCTTTAAAGAAAATGGATTTTACCCCATAGAGTTTAGCGGAAAGAAGCCAGCTTCTGAAGAAGCTGCCGATCATGCAGCACTTAACCCTGACATAATCCGTATTGAAGATATTCATAGCAATGTGCTCTGGAAAAAGCGGCTACAATGATAATCATCCTCGACATGTTATAAGACCGCAACAATTGCTGACAATCAAGGCGCCCACAAATCATCAGTCCAATCGATTTTCAGGGCATCTTTCCACGGTCCGCATAACTTAACCGCCGCTTCCATAGGTGAACTTAACCACGCTTCTATGCTGTCCAGCGCGAGTATAACAGGCATCCGGCTGTGCGCTTCCGCAGCGTCACCTGTCGCATCTGTCATGACCATGGTATAGCAATTGCCCCACTCATCGCTTGGTCGCCACAATCCCGCTACCGGAAAGAATTCCTGACCCGGATTCGACACCCACGCTTCATACATTTTACCAATAGGCCCGTAGGCCTCTGCATAGCGTTTAACCGGAATCACGCACCGATATTCCAGTCCAGTCCATCGGCGCCAGAACGGGGATGATAGCTTGTCGCTGCGGGCATTGTTGACTGGCTTGGGCTTTGGCTGCTTACCTTGTTCTTTCGCCCGTTTTCTGGCAGCCGCCAATATGAGCGGAAAGCCCCATGTCATCTGGCTGAGAGTTCGTTTGCCATTCAGCATACGAACGATTTCACCTTGTCCCAGTGGATGTATGATTGAACCGGCAGAATTGAATACTTCGGCCTCAAGCACCTTTAGCGCTCTTTTTGCCGCATCCGTTTCGGCCTGTTGATACCGATTGCACATTAGGTCAGCTTATCATGCAATGCCGCCGACAAAGCCAGAGGTTTCGCCCACGCCTGACATCGCCATTCGCATTATGCCGCCGCAACCACGCTGGCGACCACAAGCGCGGCGTTCC
>JADMKQ010000120.1 GCA_015478735.1 Sphingorhabdus sp.
TATACCGAAGGAAGCCGCGGCTATTACAAGGGCGTTGTATCCCTTCGTGACCCGATTGGTCTGAACACGGATCAGTTGATCGGACCGGGCCTTGACCGCAAAGCGGACCGCTTCTTTGCAAAAGCTGTTGCTGATCTGGGCGACTCCGGCTTCACCGCTACCGCATTGTTCGGATATACGGAATTGTCACAACGCGCTGGCACCGACCAGACCTATGACAACCGGACGGCATTGTTCATCGGCTCTCCCTTCACTTGCGGCTTTATTCCTGATTGTGTATATGGCGTGTCTGGCTTTAACAGCGACATCGAAACCAAGCGCCGGGCAACTTCTGCTGAAATCCGTTTCGCATCGCCGCAGGACAAACGTATTCGTGCGGAAATCGGCGGTTTCTTCTTTGACGATCAAACCAAGCGCACAGCCTATGGCCGTAAGCAAACCGAATTCGGTTATGACATGATCGGCGAAACCCAAGAAACAACCAACCTTGCTGCTTTCGGTGCGGTCGAGTTTGACGTTACAGACCGTCTGACCATTGGTGGTGAACTGCGTGTTGCTCGCGACGAAATCGGAACCCGTCCTGGTGCTTCCTACCGGCTTGGTGACCTGTTCCCGTCGGCAACCAATCCTGACCGGATCATTGCCGGTGAAGGTGCGGTTCGTAACGCGGTATTCAATTCCATCTTGCCACGTGTGACGGTTGATTATCAGGCAAATGACAATCTGTTGATCTACGGTGTCTATTCCGAAGGTAACTCACCCGGCGGCTACAATGCTATTGGCGCTCCCAGAGAAACCTACGGCGAAGAAAGCCTGAAAAACTACGAAATCGGTATCAAGGCCGAGCCTCTTTATGGCGTGCGTATCAATCTGGCCGGTTTCTTTAACGACTACTCGGATCAGGTTCTTACCAGCACGTTTACCACGCTTCAGGGCGGTGCTGATTCGTTCAGCGACAATGTTGGCGACACTGAAATCTGGGGTCTTGAAGTGGACGCATCATGGCAAGTGAATGACTACCTCTCGTTCGCGGCAACCTATGCCTATACGGATGCAGAGATTGTTAATGGCTTCAGCGCCGAAGAATCCCTGCTTGTAGGTGGTTCAACTGGAACTGGCACGGTGGAAGATCCAAATAACGCAGGCGTTTTCCTTCCGACCACTGGCGGCTGTGCCAACCCCAATACGGTGCTTGATGCAGGTCAAATGCTGGGTGATGGTTCGCTGACCACTGCACCAACGTCATGTTCGACCTTTGCGGATGTTTCCGGCAAGACACCTCCACTGGTATCCAAGCATCAGGCAACTTTCACCACTGCGGTTGATGTGCCTCTTGGCAACAGCGGATGGGATGTGTTTGCGCGCGGCGACGTGATCTACCGTTCGTCTTTCTATGCTCAGCTCCACAACCTTGCTGAAACCGGCGACTCTACGAAGGTTAACTTCTCCGCTGGTGTGCGCAAAGACAATCTGTCGCTTCGCTTCTGGGTGAAGAACGCATTTAACGACGACACACCGCGCGGCATTTTGCGCTATGTCGATTTTCCTGCGGCTCAGGTTAATGGTCAATCGCCCCGTGCATTTGCCATTACGCCGCCTGAAAAGCGCCAGTTTGGTGTGACCCTGACCGGTAAGTTCTAAAAAATATGCAGGGCGGCCATTGCTGTTTCGTTGGGAAAAATGACCGCCCTGCTTATGACAAGTCCATATTATTTATGGCATTATATTGACAGTTTCGTCGCCATACCCCGCTGGTTTCCGCTTATATTAGGCGGCGAACAGCGGGGTTTGTTTTTTGCGGTTAAATAGGAGAGCATTATGAAGTTTACGCACATCTTGGCCATGCTGGCCGCATCAGTATCCACGGCATGTATGGCCACAGACCAGGGCGCCGGACCCGCCAAGTCACAGGCAGCCCCAGCCGCTCCCGAAATGCCCGTTCTGGTTCACGCCGATGGCAGCTATCCGACTGTGCCGCTGGCCAAGGATAAAGTGGTCGTGAAAGTGTTGCAGACGACGGTCGATTCCCTGTCCGATTTCCCCACCGTAGAAGAAGGTCTGGACCATAATCTTAAACATATGGAAGATATTGCGCGCAAGGCTTGCACAACCGGCAAAAAACCGGACTTCCTGTTATTCCATGAGTTTCCGCTGACCGGCTATTCCGGCGGCACACGCGACGAAAAGCTGAAATATACGGTCCAGGTTCCCGGACCAGAAACCGAACGGCTGGGCAAGATCGCGAAGGAATGCGATACTTATGTTATCTTCGGAACCTACGCGACTGATGATGCCTGGCCGGATCATATATTGAGCCTGAACCCCGTCATTGGCCGCGATGGCAAGATTGCGAAAGTCTTCTGGAAATCGCGCAATATCAAGCGCATCTATCCCAATGAGGAAATTACCACGACAACGATCGAGGCCGTGCGCGATAAATATCGTGAAATGTATGGCCCGGAAGAAGAGTTTCCTGTCCTGCAAACCGAATATGGCAATATTGCCGTAAGCACGGTTCAGGTGGACCCGTTCATCTTTGCTGCTTTCGCTATGCGCGGCACGGAAATCATGATCCGCACGGCTACGCTGTTCTTTGAAGATGACGTGACCTCCATGGCGCGGGTGAACAATTTCTATTCAACGATGACCAACATCGCGTTCCCGACCACAGGCGAATATAAAGCCGGTGAATCGATCATCGTGGACCCAATGGGCAAGATCATAGCCAAAGACCCCAGCGTTGATCAGGATGGCATAATCGAAGCCGAAATACCGATTGCAGAGTTCCGCAAGGGCCGGAAACTTCCAAGCTATGCTTTGGAAATGGTGCAGCCGGTCTTTGACCAATATGTTCAGGAATTCCCGCTGAACCACCTCGACATTCCGCGCGAAGATCTGCCGCAGACCGGTGCGGATATGAAAGTTCTGCTGGAAAGTGTGAGCCGGTATAACCGCTAAAACGGTTACGCAAAGCAAACCCAAAAAAACCGTCATTCCCCCGCGAAGGGGAATGACGGGTTGGGGGTAAAGCCTCAAAACTTGTGTTAAGCGGGCTGGCTGTCCAGCAATTTAAGAGCAGTGCGCTCACCGCTTTCCATCGCGCCTTCCATGCCGACATGAAGGTCGGAGAGATGTTCGCCTGCGAAATGGAGCCGTCCGGCAGAATTACCGACATGACCAGCGGCCCAGCCAATTTGGCCGGGAGCATAATGCAGAAACGCGCCGCCAGCGAGCGGGTTGCTGTCTGTCCAGCGGATAGTCTCGATCACGTCGATCTGGCCATCACTGGCCGGACGCATAAGTTTTAACTGCTCTGCGCAAAGCTGGGCCAGTTCTGCGTCTGATTTGGGGTTTATTCTGGTGGCTCCGCTGCCGTTTATCCAGGCACGGAACACGCCGTCGGGCTGGCCATCATCACCGGGTCTGGCGAATATGCGCTCAATCGGTCCATCGCTCCACATGGAGGCCGCAAATCCGTCTTCTTCCCAGAACCGGCGCTTGGCATGGAAATGGACCTGCAAGGCCTGAGTATAGGGAAGTTCCTTGAATGCCCGCTTTTGCACATCCGACAAGGGGGCGTTGACCGTCATTTTTGCCAGAACCGGCAAAGGAACGGTGCAGATTACCTGTGCAGCGCGCCAGACTTTACCGCCTTTGGTTTCAATCTCGACACCATTGTCACTAACATCAATGCGTGCAATTTCCTGTTCCATCTCGACAGCGCGCGGCAAAGCTTTCGCCATGGCTTCGGGCAGGGATTGCGAACCATTTACAAAATAGCCGACCGGCCCCAGCGCCATGTCCTGTTTATATGATTCGATGGTGCGGAACGCGTTGAGCATGGAATAGCTTTCCACGCTATTGGCATTAAATGTCTGATCAATAGTGCGAATGCCGGCTTCGTTAATCCCTTTGGATTTCAGGAAGTCGCTTGCCGGAATATCGAACTTGGCAAACTCCGGATTACGCCAGCTCGCAACATCGGGAAGCGGGTTTTCCGGGCTGGCAAGGACAGGAAATGCGCTGTCCGGGGTCAGTTGCCGCGCACGGCCTTCAAACGGGTTTCCAGCAAAACCGGCCCAGTCCTTTTCTGCCAAAAGCGTGCCATTTTTGTGTAGCGCTGTGGGCAAACGGGCAGTGTAAGGTTTGATCGGAACGCCGAGCTTGTCCGCCATATAACGGATGCGGGCATAGCTTCCGCCGACCTGTTCGCCGCCAGCTTCGGTCAAGCCATGCGCGCTCTTGACTGTTAAAAGCCGTCCGCCGATACGCTCGCCGCCTTCGAGTACCAGCACATCTTTACCTGCCTCTGCCAGCAAATGCGCCGCGTAGAGCCCGGACAGGCCGGCACCGATAATGATGATTTCAGCGTCGTTCTTTTTGCTCTGCATAGAGCAGGCCGACAGGATTGTGGTTGCCGCAATGCCGCCCAAAAGAGTCCGGCGAGAGAGGGCTATCTGGTCTAATTTTTTCATGATTCTGATTTGACAATAAATGCCGCAATAAGGCAATGAAAAATTGTCCGGACAAATATGGATTAAAATAACAGGGGATCGAGAGGCTATGTTGCGATTTTTGATTTTGCTTTTGCTTGCTGGGATTTCAACGCCGCTCATGGCCGCACAGCAAGAACCCGACGGCACCGCTATATTGGCATTGGCGCGCGAAGCAGCAGGCGGGGATGAATGGGCCAACGCCAAAACGCTAACCCTTTCCGGCCACGCTGTTTTCTATGGCAGTGAAGGGCATGAACCCAAATATAAAGCCGACGATTACCGGATGTGGCGGGAATATGATCTGGACCGCCAATCCGCGCACGGCGCAGAGGGCAAGGTCAGAATAATCTCCAAATCTGGTGGGAAAACAGTGTTCGAGGTCGGCTATGACGGCGAAACGACCTGGACCGAAAAGGGAATCCTTCCAAAAGATGTGGCTGATGAATATTGGGCCAATAATTTTGGCTTTGGGATCATCCGCCATGCCGACAAACCGGGCTTTACCGCGACCCGCCTTGCCGACGACCTGTTCGATGGCCACAAAATCTATATCGTCGAACTGAAAGACCCGCAGGGCGGCAAGACATTGTTCGGGATCGACCAGCAGATGCACGCCATCCGCACATTGGCTTTTGACACGCCAAGAGGCTGGCACCGCCGCACTTACCGGGATTTCGTAATGCTGGAAAATCCGCGCTGGCTACAGGCGCGCCATGTCACGCTCTATTATGATGACCGCAAGGCTAACGAGGTTTTCTGGACCGAAACCAGGGTCAATGCGGCGATTGATAATGAACTGTTCAAACCGCCTGAAAACTAGGCAACCTTGATAAGGATCAATGCCCATTAGCGGCCACCATCCTAATCTTGTGGTTTAATTCCTCTTATAAGATTGGAACATACATGCTTGAGCGAGGACATATCGAATTCATCCAGTCACAAGTCCTGCCGTGGAAGCGTATTGATGCAGGGCTGGCCAGGCCGGATGCCGAGATCAAGATGCTAAGCCGCGATCCTTCTGATGGGGCGTGTTCGACTCTCATGCGTTATGCCCCAGGCTGGTCGCGGAGCGGTCCGGAGCATATTCTGGCCGATGAAGAATTTTATGTGCTCGACGGATCGCTGGAAATGGACGGCCATGTTTATCCGGCGGACAGCTACGCCTATTTACCAGCGGGATGGACAAGGCACGAGATGAGAGCCCCTGAAGGCTGTGTTCTCCTGGCCTTTTATAATCGCGAGCCTGTGCTGATCGGCGAAAGCGGGGATGGCTCTGCGGAAACCGCTAATCGCGCTATTCGCCATCTGGATGTGGCGGCGATGGAATGGGATATGACGCTCAACGATCCCAACCTGAAGCATCTGGGCATTTCGCGTAAAAACCTGCGCACTGATCCGGATACCGGAGAACGCACTTTCCTGTCCCTGATATTGCCGCAAGCTTCCCCGCAAGGAGGGGAGGGGCCGCAGGAGATCCACCCGGTAGTAGAAGAAGCCTATGTCATTTCAGGCTCCACAACCGGGCCGCAAGGAACCATGTATCCCGGCGCATATTTCTGGCGGCCACCCGGAATCGCACACGGACCATTTGGCGCGCGCTGGGGCAGCGTTTCCCTGATCCGCTTTGTTGGCGGCAAGCATGTCAATAACTGGACAGAAGAGAAAGCGTCGTTCCGCTATGATGCGCCCTACGATCCGATCCTTCCCGAAGAGCTTCAGGGTTTCGGTAAGGCAGCATGGACGCCGCCAACAATATATTGATTATAGGGTAGGGTTTATTCGCTCGCTTTGCCCAGGCACAATGTAGATCATGTGCCTGGGCAAGCGGCTATTTTTACGCGGAAATATGCCCGCGTAAATTATCAGGCGTCCGGATGTTTCCCGAAGAAAACAGCGGCGACTTTCAATATATGCTTGGGATGCAATAGCATCGCCGCCATCCGGCGAAGCTCCGGTCCGCTCATTTCGACGGTGCAGGGCATGGCGTTGGCGACACCTGACAGGATCAGTTTGCCGCCTTCGGTTTTACTTTCACGCACTTCTACGCCCAGCTTTATCGCAGGTGTTTTAACCAGCATCGTCTTATTCCGCCGCTTCGGTAATCTGGGCCGCTTCGGTAAGTTGCACAGGTTCCATCGCCAGCGCAGAGCGCGCCGCGCCGCGTCCGGTAATCATGGCTTCGGTCAGGTAGGAACCGTTCTGGTAAAGGTCAGAGAACATCGAACCGAGTTCGCCCGCTTCAAACAGACGCGGAATGACTTTGCCTTTATGGTCAAATACCTGGCCATCCATATTGCGCCGTGCGCCGCCGCCGGTGCATACAATCACAGGGGTCAGTGGCAAGGCATAAAATGGCCCGTTTGCAATCGGCAGCAACGTATCGGGGTTACGGCCCAAAGCTTCGTCATGGCCCGCTTCACAAGAAGCGTTATATTTCGCGATTTCCGCTTCCAGCACTTCCGGATCAAGGCCGATCTGCTGTGCCAGTTCGGCAATCGTATCGGCTTTCTTGATAAGGCCCGATGCGATTTCCTCGCTATTATCTTCGCTCCAGCCTTCTGCGGTCACAACAGCGGCCCAGGTCATCACCTCGGTCACCATCTTGCCGGCAAGCCTTGTGCTTTCGTCAAAAATCATGTGCGAAGGATGCGCGAAGTGCAGCGGCACATCGATCCAGCGGCCATGTTTCTTTTCTTTATAGTGGGTCAGTTGCAGCTCATTGGCTTCGTTATAAAAACGCTTGCCGGTGGAATCGACATCGACCCAAGAGAATGCTGGCAACAGGAAGTTGCGCAAATAGGCGGTTTTGTGACCTTCTGGATGGATACCGGGCCAGATGCCGCCGGATTGGCCCTGGTTACGCAGGTGCCACATTTCCGCACCCGCTTTTTGCATGATGCGAACGCCGTCCCCGGTATTATATGGCGTGCCGAGCGGAACAACATCGGACAGGCCGTAATAGTTGCGCTGCATTTCGCGGTCCGCTTCATATCCGCCAACCGCCATGATAACGCCGTTGCGCGCACGAATGGCTTTGCGAACACCGTCATGCTCAACCCATGCGCCGAATACTTCCAGCGTGTCAGGGTCCTGGATCAAATCAACCAGCGGGCAATCGAACCATACGGGGATATTCCGCTTTTCGACATTGGCTTTCAAAGCGAGCCATACGCCGGAAGGGATGGGGAGGATGGTCGAGGTATAGGCAACCGCATCACGCGCGCCCAGTTCAGGGAATTCAAGCACAGCGTCACGGTCCGTAAAGCCGGTTCCGCGCAGGAATTCAGCATCGGCATCTTTAGCAATCTGCTGAATCCAGGGTTCCAGGTTGACCATGCGATCGGCCCATGTGTCCAGCATATCTTCCGGGATCGGGTTGGATGTGCTCATGGAACGCTGGTAATCTTTCAACGCTTCCTTATCTTTGGAGATGAGCAGGGATTGGCCGGAAACGCGGCAGTTACCGCCAGCAAATTCCTGTGGTGCTTTTTCTATGACCAGCAAACGGGCATTTGAATCTAGATCATAAGTCTCGATTGCCGCAGATGCACCGGCGCATCCATATCCGCAAATAAGGACGTCAACTTCTTCATCCCATGTTTTAACGCTGTTTAGACTCGCCATAATAAAATCTCCTTCTTTCATACAGGAAAGCACCGGAGCCGTCTTTTTCAAAACAAACTATTGTTATTATCCACAAGCTATGGTTGTAGAAAGCTATGGAACTGAAACAACTCGAAAATTTGTTAGCGATCATGGCGACCGGCACCTTGACCAGCGCGGCGGAGCGTGTCGGCCTGTCCCAGCAAGCCTTGTCCCAAAGCCTGACGCGACTGGAAAACCAGCTCGGCGGAAAGCTGTTCGAACGCAAACCGCGCGGCATGGTGCCGACCCGGCTTGGCGAAACCGTGGCCGAACATGCGCGCGATGTGGTGGCCAGCGCAGGCCGGCTACGCAGCGCCGCCTCTGCGGAGATCGGGTTGGAGCGGGGGAAGCTCATCATCGGCCTTAGCCCGATTGCCGCGACTTCCCATATCGGGATGCAGGTCGCCTCCTTTGCCATGCGTCATCCAAAACTCCGGGTTGATGTCGAATCCGGGATAGACCGTGATTTTGTAGCAGCGCTTAACCGCGGCGAAATCGACCTTGCCCTGTCATCGCAAAGCGGCAGCGATCATGACGGCGTCCTGATCGAACAACTGGGCAGCGAAATATGGGGCATAGCCGGGCGAGTGGGCCATCCTCGGCTTTCAAAGGCAAAGAGCCTGAAAGATATTGACGGCTGCCAGTGGATATTAGGCCGCAACACGGAATTGCTGACGGAAAGAATCGAAGAAAGCTTTACCGCCCAGAACGGCCAAATCCCCCAGCCGGGCATCATGACCACTTCCGTAATGTTCGTCCTGAGCGCACTGGCTCACACAGACTATCTGTCGATACTGCCGCAATCCCTATGCAGCACCATGCCGTCCTTGCTATGGCGGGATTTGGCAGAAGGCGAATGGGCCAGCCAGGTCTATCTCGTCCGCCGCAAACAAGCGCACTTGGGCTTTGCTGCGCGGGCATTGCTTGATGAACTGCGGGATGAAACGGACCGTGCTTTGGTGTAGACCTTGCTCACGCAACCATAAGTCTCACGATTTATCAGGAAAATTGGTCGGGACGATAGGATTCGAACCTACGACCCCCACACCCCCAGTGTGATGCGCTACCAGGCTGCGCTACGTCCCGACCGTTGGAGCGGCTTTGCCGTCCGAGCTCGCGCATATATGGCGGTCCGCAGTTCTTGGCAAGTGATTTGGGTAAAGCATTTCACCTATTTTGTTGCCGGTAATATTCACGGCAGCTTGATCTGCCGGGCATTGCACCCATTTACGGTAGATCGCTTTTGGTTGTGCCGGTTCGCGCTGGTCCAGTTGCTAATAGGTTGCGTTAAAACAGGGTGCATGATAGTGGCGCGCAGCATTTATGGCAGCATTCACATCGGGGTCTTTGGGCCTTTGATAATGGGGGCCAGTGATAATAGCGGTTAACAACTGTGGCCAACCGATCCGGTAATCTGGCTGTTTTATTGAGGGTATTGAGATGAGTTCACTTTTAATCACGGCGCAGGCCGCTTCGGGTGGAGCAGGCGGATTTCTGGTTTCCATCATGCCGCTGGTTCTGATTTTTGTCGTATTCTATTTCCTGCTGATCCGTCCGCAGCAAAAGAAGATGAAACAGCATCAGGGCAAAATCGCAGCGGTTCAGAAAAACGACGATGTCGTGACCGGCGGCGGTCTTGTCGGCAAGGTGATGAAAGTCGATGATGACTATGTCGAAGTCGAAATTGCCAAAGGTATTCGGGTAAAGGCGGTCAAAGCGACCTTGTCCGACGTTATGCCGCGCGGCAGCGGCACCCCGGCTAATGATTAAGCCTGCTCTAGGTAACGGATGAGTTTGCGATGCTAGATTTCCCGCGCTGGAAAGTCATTTCCATTTCGTTGATATTGGCTTTTGGCGTGATGTTGTCACTTCCCAGCCTGTTCATGGGGGCGGAAGGAAAATGGCCTTCCTTTTTACCGAACGAGACGGTGAATCTGGGCCTCGACCTTTCGGGGGGTAGCCATATTCTTCTGGAGGCCAATCCGGCAGAGGTAGCCACCACCCGGCTACAGACTATGGAAGAATCCGTGCGTGCAGGAATGCGCCGTGCTGATCCTCGCATCAATATCGGCGATATTTCCCGCAAAGATGGCGTGCTTTCTTTCATGGTCCGCGATTCGACACAGGTGGATGCGGCGCGCGAAGTTCTGGTGCCATTGACCACTGGCGCAGGGTTAACCGGCCAGCGCGACTGGAACATCGAAGTGCGTGACGAAACACGCTTTGTCCTGACACCGACCGATGCCGGACTTGAAACAGCAGTTGATAATGCGATGGACGCGGCGACCGACGTTATCCGGCGGCGGATTGACGAAATGGGCACGCGCGAACCAACGATCATTCGCCAGGGCGACAACCGGATCGTGGTGCAGGTGCCCGGTCTGGAAGATCCCGAAGCATTGAAAGAACTGCTCGGCAAGACCGCGAAGCTGGAGTTCAAGCTCGTCGATTTTGAAGCTGATCCTCAGGCTGTAGCCGAAGGGCGCCCCCCTGTTGGCAGCCAGATATTCCCTTATCCCGACAACCCATCCGGCCTGCCTAATATTGCGGTGAAGCGTCTGGGCGGTATTTCGGGCGACAAGCTCACCGATGCGGGGCAGGGTTTTGATCCGCAGACCAATGCTGCGGTCGTGAACATTACATTTGATTCCGAAGGCGGCTCCAGATTCGCCCGGTTGACGCAGAATAATGTCGGTCGTCCCTTTGCGATCATATTGGATGGTGTTGTCCTTTCCGCACCCAATATCAACGAGCCTATTCTGGGCGGTTCGGCCCAGATTTCCGGTAACTTTACCGTTGAAGGCGCGAACCAGCTTGCCATCGCTTTGCGTTCGGGCGCACTGCCTGTCGAATTGAAAGTGGTTGAGGAACGCACTGTCGGGCCTGATCTTGGTGCTGACTCCATTCGTAAAAGTATGATTGCAGCGATTATCGGCAGTGTTGCCGTGCTGACACTGATGGTCGTGACTTACGGGCGCTTTGGTGTTTATGCGAATATCGCGCTGACGCTCAACGTGTTCCTGATCCTTGGGATCATGGCGACGTTCAATGCGACTTTGACCTTGCCCGGTATTGCCGGTTTCATATTAACGGTCGGAACGGCGGTTGATGCCAATGTTCTGATTAACGAACGAATACGCGAGGAAAGCAGGCGCGGCAGACGCGTGATTCAGGCCATTGAAGTGGGCTATAAAGAGGCATCTCGTGCGATTTTTGATGCGAATATCACCACTGTTATCGCTGGTCTGCTCTTGTTCATTTTCGGTTCTGGTCCGGTTCGCGGGTTTGCTGTGGTCCTGATTATCGGGCTTATCACATCGGTCTTTACCGCCCTTGTGGTTACGCGGATGTTTGTTGCCCTTTGGGTGCGCCGTACTCGCCCTAAAGAGTTGGTGATATAGGAGGGAATGATGATTAGACTTCTCAAGCTCGTTCCCGACGATACAAATATCGGGTTTTTGAAATGGCGGAATATCGCGATTGGCATCAGCATCCTGTTGACCATTGGGTCGATGGTGCTGGTGGCTCAGCGCGGATTGAACTTTGGCGTGGACTTTGTCGGCGGCCAGATGATCCGCACGACATTTACCCAGTCCGCCGAAGCGCCGATTGGTGACCTGCGCGACAAGGTATCGGATCTTGGCTATGGCGATCCGATTATCCAGCGTTTCGGTGATGCCAATGAAGTGTCCATCCGGATGAAATTGCCGGAAGGTTCTGCCGAAACTCCTGAGCTGGCCAACCAGATGGCCGATGCCATTACCGGCATGATGCAGGACACTTATCCCGGCGTCCGCATTGACGGGGTGGATTCTGTTTCCGGTAAGGTGTCAGAAGAATTGATGTCAAAAGGCATCTGGTCGCTTGTGGGGGCAATGGCAGCGATCACGCTATATATCTGGATCCGGTTTGAGTGGCAATTTGGCCTGGGCGCAATATTTGCGCTGTCCCATGACGTTGCGATGACATTTGGATTTTTCGCGCTGACGCAGCTGGAGTTTGACCTTAATATCGTGGCGGCCTTGCTGACGATTATCGGTTATTCGCTAAACGATACGATCGTGATTTATGACCGCGTCAGGGAAAACCTGATGAAATATCGCAAGATGGATATTATTCCGTTGCTTGACCTGTCGATTAACGAAACGCTGGCCCGTACGGTTATGACGAGCCTGACCACACTGGTCGCGCTGACTGCGCTACTGGTCTGGGGCGCGGATGCGACGTTCGGTTTTGCAGCGGCAATGGCTCTGGGCGTGGTCGTTGGTACCTATTCCACTGTCTATATGGCGGGTCCGGTTCTGGTCTGGCTGAAAGTCGGTCCTGACAGCTTTGTGCCTATTGATTCAGGGGACAAGAAAAGCGAAAGGGTTGGCGGACCAGAAGAGGTCGGCTGATTATTGAAATACGGTGGTAGAACTTAGACGCGACGTTGATTTTGAAGGGCCTGTCATCACCGGCTTTACTGCCACGGGTTATAAAATCGGTGACAGGCACTTTGACGGCGGCCTGCTGATATCGCCGGAACAGGCGCAGTCTTGGGATGCGCCTGACCGGAATAAGCTGAACCTGGCGGATATATTGGCGGCGCTGAACCTGTCGCCCCTGCCAGAGTTCCTGCTTTTTGGCAGCGGATCGAAAATGGAGCAACCGCCGGCTGAATTCCGCCGCGCTGTCGAGGCTGCAAATATGGGTATCGAGGTCATGGACAGCCGTGCTGCGGCCCGCACATGGGGCGTGCTGCGAGCAGAGGAGCGCTGGATCATCGGCGCTTTCATGCCGCTGAGCTAAGGCTGGACTACGTTCAGGTGTCGATCCCGGCCGGTCTATTTAACTCTTCCGTTAGTCCTGTGCTTGTCGAAGGGCGCCTATAGGATTCATGCTGCGCTTTGTGAGTAACGTGCTTCGACAGGCTCCGCACTAACGGATCGTAACGAGCGTTAAGAATTAGGTCACTTCTCGTTTTACTATATCCCCGAACAGTTTGACCAGCGCATCGCCATTGGTCTTCCAGCTAAAATCACGCACGGTATCGCGCACGTCCTGCTGCGCGGGAGGGTTGGCAAACATGGCTTTGATGGCATTGGCAATCGCCGCGCTGTCCTGCTCGACAATCTGCCCGGCCATATCGGACCGGACCAGTTCGCACGCTCCGCCTGCTTCGCTAATGATGATAGGCGTGCCGCATGACAGCGCCTCTACCCATGCATTGGCCAGCCCTTCGGAACGGGATGGAAGGATAGCAATATCCGCCGCGGCTACCAGCTTCGGCAATTCATCATGCGGCACATTGCCAAGGAAGCGGATGCGGTCCTCTACGCCCAAAGCCTTTGCCTTGGCCCGATATGCTTTTTCTTCCTCACCGGTTCCGGCAAGCATCAATGTCGCGTCTGGGAAAGATGTCATGGCATCTATGACCAGCGCCTGGTTCTTGCGCTTTATCAGCGCGCCGACGCTTATGAACAGAGGGCCAGCTATGCCCAGTTCCCGCTTTACCGATACGCGATCAACAGGCTTGAACTTGTCCTGATCCAGCCCGGTATAATGGACGGTGATCCTGTCGCCATCCATGCCGAGTGCGCGCATATCCTCTTTCAATGCACCGGATACGGCCAGAAGCGCTGCGGCTTTGTCGGCTGCGGCTAATATCTGGGGCAGGCATTTGGGATCGCTGCCCCAATGATGGATGTCTGCCCCGCGTGCCTTTATGGTGAAGGGAATATCCAAAGCTTCGGATATTCGCATCGCGGCGGGACCATCGGGATAGAAAAACTCGGCATCAATCAGATCAAACGGTCTTTGTTCATGCAGGTTGCGAACCAACGGCATTATGGCGCGCGCAATCCGCTCAGGATTTTGCGCCCCGCCAAATTTGGGGATCAGGACAAAGCGGGGGCGGTAAACATCCAGCCCGTTCCACTGTTCATGATCCGGCAGGGCGTTAAGCGAGCGATAGGGTGACAGATTCCTGAACATAGGCGGCGGGATGCCTACCGGATTGATTACGGTCACGTCCGTTTCTGGCCTGCTCGCTAGTTCCGCCGTCTGCCGCTCGACAAATATGCCAAAATTGGGCGCAGCCGCGCTCGGAAAGAGGGTTGATAGCGTTAATATGTTCAGTGGGCGGGCCATTGGTCTGGCCTTAACGGAAATCCTTTAAAGCACCCTTACCAGATGCACGGCAACGCCAATCCATTCCGGATCTTTCACAATCTGTTGCCGCGCTCCGCTTTCCAGTGGCAAAAGCTGTATTTGGCCGTTTTCCCGTCCGATCAGGCGGCCGAACAAAAACCGCCCCGCCGGACGGGGGACCAGAACATCACGGTTCAGGGCAGCAGCATATTGGTCCGGTGTGCGGCGGGAAAGCCAGACCTGATCGCCGGCGCGGTAATCGCCCACGCTGCTCTTCACCCGCAGTGCAACCATGTCCGCTTCGATGGAGGGCTGGGAAAGCGTTTCGGTTCTCTTAAGTGCATGCGCGCCTTTATGATCGAGTATTGCTGCCACCGGCAATTCATCCTGATCCGGCAGGGAAAGCAATTGGGCGCTATCCACGCCCAGTGCCCTAGAGATCCGGTTGAGCCAGTCCAGCGACAAGGTGCGCGTTCCGGTTTCCAGCCGCCCGATAGTCTGTGCCGTGGTCGGTGGATTGCAGCGACCGGCAACATCATTCAGCGTGAAGCCTTTGGCCTTACGCACTTCCCTGATGCGGTTAATCATATTTATCTCCAACCTATATGGTTTCTTCTTTCCTACATATTGTTCCAAATGGCAAGGGAGAAGTCCTTTCAGGAAATAGCAAAGGATCCAAAATGGACTTGTCTTCAAAAAAACCGAATGATTTCAAAGACCCGCGCATCATGGCTGAACGGCCTGTGTCGCAAGATTATGCCGAAAGTGCCAGCGTGCTCGGAAAAGCCAAAGCCGGAAAGCGACCGGCGCGCAGTGTCAGCGTGAACCTTTCGGAATCGCCGATAGGGTGGCTCCATGCGCGGGGCCATCTGACGGACAGGCAACTTGCCAGCGGGGAAAAGCTGCGCGCGGACTGGGAGCGCGCCAATCTGGCGCCCAGCGTCACGATGAGCTGGAACCTGGTGCCACCGGGCGGCGGGCGGCGTCATGCTCCCGATATGCTTGATGCAACCGAAAGGCAGATCGGGGCCAAACAGCGTTTTGACAAAGCTATCGCTTATCTGGGCCGTGATTTATCGGATATTGCCTGGCGCATCATCTGCGCGGGTGAAGGTGTTCCGGCGGCAGAGAAAAATCTCGGCTGGCCTGCGCGGTCGGGCAAGCTGGTGCTGAAAATCGCGCTGGACCGGCTGGCGGATTATTACAGGATAGCGGCCTAGATAAGCGGTGATAATATTTGACCTAATTATAGACAAAAGCCGATAGCCGGTTGATACTATCCGGCGATCGGCTAATCTATTAACAGATTCATTAATCAGGACATATCCCCATGAAAACCCGCGCCGCCGTTGCTTTTGAAGCCAAGAAGCCATTGGAAATTGTTGAACTCGATCTGGAAGGTCCAAAGGCCGGTGAAGTGCTGGTCGAAATCATGGCGACCGGCATCTGTCATACCGATGCCTATACGCTGGATGGACTGGACAGCGAAGGCAAGTTTCCCAGCGTTCTGGGTCATGAAGGGGCGGGGATCATCCGCGAAGTGGGCGCTGGCGTAACATCGGTTGCACCGGACGACCATGTGATCCCGCTCTACACGCCGGAATGTCGCCAGTGTAAAAGCTGCCTGTCCGGAAAGACCAACCTGTGCACGGCCATTCGCGCGACGCAGGGGCAGGGATTGATGCCCGACGGCACCACCCGCATGTCCTACAAGGGCGAACCGATCTATCACTATATGGGCTGCTCCACTTTCTCCAATTTCATCGTGCTGCCGGAAATCGCAGTCGCCAAAATCCGCACCGACGCGCCGTTTGACAAAAGCTGTTATATCGGCTGCGGTGTTACCACCGGTGTTGGCGCGGTAATCAATACTGCCAAGGTCACCCCCGGCTCCAATGTCATTGTTTTCGGTCTGGGCGGCATCGGCCTCAACGTCATTCAGGGCGCGCGCCTGGTTGGTGCGGACAAGATTATCGGTGTCGATATCAATAATGACAAAGCGGAATGGGGCCGCAAGTTCGGGATGACCGATTTCGTAAATCCCTCGCAAATTGACGGCGATATTGTCGAGCATCTTGTCGCCCTGACCGACGGCGGCGCGGATTATACTTTTGATTGCACCGGCAATACCGACGTTATGCGGCAAGCTCTGGAAGCCTGCCACCGCGGCTGGGGCGAAAGCATCATAATTGGTGTTGCCGAAGCGGGTAAGGAAATCTCTACCCGTCCGTTCCAACTGGTTACCGGCCGGGTCTGGAAAGGGTCAGCCTTTGGCGGCGCACGGGGGCGGACAGATGTGCCGAAAATTGTCGATTGGTATGTGAATGGCAAGATCGAGATTGATCCGATGATTACGCACACGCTTTCGCTGGAAGAAATCAACAAGGGTTTTGATTTGATGCACGCCGGGGAAAGCATTCGCAGCGTGGTAGTTTTTTAAGCAGTTTTATAATTTTAATTTGGGAGAACGGAAATAATGTTTAGTCATGTCATGTTGGGCGCGGAAGATATCGAAGCATCGCGCAAATTCTACGATGCGATCCTGGGCGCGATTGGCTATCGGCCCGGCGTTATGGATGACAAGGGCCGTGTGTTCTGGAGAGAGAAAACAGGTGTGTTCTCGATCAGCAAACCGATTGACGGCAAACCGGCCAGTTGCGGTAATGGCAGCACCGTGGGTTTCGCTGTTGCCGGTCCGGAACAGGCCGATGCCTGGCACAAGGCTGGTCTGGAAAATGGCGGCACGGCGATTGAAGATCCTCCAGGTGCTCGTGAAGGCGCTGGCGGTTCGCTTTACCTTGCCTATTTGCGCGATCCATCCGGCAATAAGCTATGCGCATTGAACTGGATGGGCTAACGCCTGACATATGCAAATAATATCGACCAATAAGGCTTTTGGCGGAGTGCAGGGAGTTTATTCCCATCACTCCGCCGAGACCGGAACGGATATGACCTTTGCGGTCTTTGTTCCCGATCATCCTGACGGGGCAAAGCTGCCGGTGCTCTGGTATCTGTCTGGCCTGACCTGCACCCATGCCAATGTCATGGACAAGGGGGAATATCGCCGTCTGGCGGCTGAACTGGGCATCATCGTGATCTGCCCTGATACCAGTCCGCGCGGCGAGAATGTGCCCGATGATGACGCCTATGATATGGGGCAGGGCGCTGGCTTTTATGTCGATGCGACCGAGAAGCCCTGGTCAGCCAATTTTCGTATGAGAAGCTATGTCGAGCAGGAGTTACCCGCGCTGATTGCCCGGCAATTTCCGGCAGATATGGAACGGCAGGGCATATTTGGCCACAGCATGGGCGGTCACGGCGCGCTCACCATTGCGCTGCGAAATCCTTCGCAGTTCCGGAGCGTTTCGGCCTTTGCACCCATAGTTTCACCGCTGAATTGCCCGTGGGGGCACAAGGCGCTGGGCGGCTATCTGGGTAGCGATCAGGCGAAATGGCGCGACTATGATGCCTGCGCGTTGATCGATGATGGCGCGCGCGTCGATGATATATTGATCGATCAGGGCACGGCGGACCAGTTTCTTGAAGAACAGCTTCAACCACAATTGTTAGTGGAAGCCTGCGAGCGCGCCGCTATTCCTCTCACACTCAATATGCACGAAGGATATGATCATAGCTATTTCACCATTTCGACCTTCATGGACGATCATCTGCACTGGCACGCGGAGCGGCTTTAATGTGACCGTCACGCGGAGCGACTTTAATGTTTACTGATACACCTGATATAGCGCAGATGCGCGAAGCTGTGCACGCTCTGTGCAACGATTTTCCCGGTAGTTACTGGCGGGAAAAGGACCGTGAACGCGCCTATCCGGCCGAATTTGTCGATGCTTTGACCCATGCCGGTTTCCTTGCCGCGCTTATTCCGGAAGAATATGGCGGCAGCGGTCTGGGCTTGACTGCCGCGACCGCGATATTGGAAGAAATTCACCAAAGCGGTTGCAACGCCAGCGCTTGCCACGCGCAAATGTACATCATGGGCACAATCCTGCGCGACGGCAATGACGAGCAGAAACAGCAATATCTGCCCAAAATCGCGACCGGCGAGTTGCGGTTGCAAGCCTTTGGCGTGACGGAACCGGGCAGCGGGACAAATACACTTGGCCTGAAAACCACCGCGGTTCGCGATGGCGATGATTATGTTATCAATGGCCAGAAAGTCTGGACCAGCCGGGCGGAATATAGCGACTTGATGGTCCTTCTGGCCCGCACAACGCCGCTGGATCAGGTGGAAAAGCGGACCGATGGCCTATCGGTATTCCTCGTCGATATGCGCGAGGCGGTTGGCAATGGCCTGACGATCAAGCCCATACGCACGATGATCAATCACAGCACGACCGAAGTATATTTCGACGACCTGCGCGTTCCGGCGGCTAACCTGATCGGTGAAGAGGGCAAAGGGCTGCGCTATATTCTGAACGGAATGAATGCCGAGCGGGTGCTGATCGCGGCGGAATGTATCGGCGATGCGCGCTGGTTCACTGAAAAGTCATCTCATTATGCCCGCGAACGCGAAGTATTTAGCCGTCCGATCGGCCAAAATCAGGGCGTCCAGTTTCCCATCGCGCGCAGCTATGCCCAAACCGAGGCGGCGGCCCTGATGGTGCGAAAAGCAGCGGCTATGTTTGATGGCGGGCAGTCGATGGCTGCGGAAGCGAATATGGCGAAAATGCTGGCGTCCGAAGCATCATGGGCGGCAGGTGAAGCCTGTATGCAAACGCATGGCGGATTTGCCTTTGCCGAGGATTATGACATCGAACGCAAATGGCGGGAGACACGGCTGTACCAGATCGCGCCGATTTCGACGAACCTGATCCTGTCCTATCTGGCGGAGCATGTGCTGGACCTGCCGCGATCCTATTAAGCATTGCTCGTTAGGCCCGCTTAGTAACCCAGCGCCTGTCCGTCCTTCCGCATTTCCGTTGCGCCGTGGTAAACGCCGGTTTCGGGATTGCGGACAATCGCCTGATAGCCGCCGAACATAGCGCCGTTGCTGATCAGTTCGACCTTGTGACCCATGGCTTTCAGCTTGGCAATTTCCGCTGTAGCAATGCCCGGCTCGACGTATAGCGTCCCCAGCAGATCCGCGCCGGTCCCGGCCAGATCATCGGTCGGTTGCCGCCCGCCGTCATGGTTCAGACGCGCGGCGTCTCCCGCTTCTTGCAGGTTCATGCCATAATCGACGATATTGATCATCACCTGAACATGCCCCTGCGGCTGCATCCCGCCGCCCATCAGGCCAAATGACATATAGGGCTTGCCATCCTTTTTCATGAAAGCCGGAATGATCGTCTGGAACGGGCGCTTGCCGGGCGCATAGGCATTGGGGTGATCGGGATCGAGCGAATATAGCTCGCCGCGATCCTGAAACATGAAGCCCAGTCCATCGGCGACCAGACCGCTACCCATGCCGCGATAATTGGACTGGATCAGGGAAACCATCATCCCGTCCTTGTCCGCCACGGTAAGATAAGTAGTATCGCCTTCACCCTCCAGCTTCGGTTCGCCCGGTCCAAATCCCGGCGTCGCCTTTTTCGGGTCGATCAGGGCAAATCGCTCCTTGCCATAGGCATCGGATAACAACCATTCGAGCGGGGCGGGGGACATATCGGGATCGGCATAAAAGCGGGCGACGTCCTCGAACGCCAAGCGCTTTGCCTCGG
>JADMKQ010000121.1 GCA_015478735.1 Sphingorhabdus sp.
AAGGCAGGAAAACCGTCCAAGCGCGTCCGCGCAGATGCTGGAAAGGCGACTCATAAAAAGGCGTTGCCGCATAAAGTGAAAACCAAGCAGGCCCTTGTCAAGAAACCCAAATAATGCATCCCGATCCCACCTTTCGATGGCCCAAATCTGCCAATGGGTATCAGGACGCCGACGAGCGGGCTGCGCTCGAGGCGATGATTGTCGAAATTGGTTTCGGAATGATCTTTGCCGAAACACCGGATGGACCGCGCGTTGCTCATATACCGGTTTTCTCGACCGGCGATGGCGCGCTGCAATTTCATCTTGCGCGCGGCAATGCACTGACCAGGCATATTGCGAAGAACAAGGCGCTTTGTGTGATCAACGGTCCCGATGCCTATATCAGTCCAGACTGGTATGGCTTGGACGATCAGGTTCCGACGTGGAATTATCTTACGCTGGAACTGGAAGGCAATATTCGCCAGATGGACCGCGCAGGTCTGATCAGTCTGCTCGACGATCTGACCGCACAGAATGAAGCGAAGCTGGCTCCCAAAACGCCGTGGCATCGGGATAAGATGGATAGGCTGAAATTCGACAAGATGGTCGGCGCGATTGTCGGATTTGAGATGGAAATACTGGCTTGGCGCCCCACTGCCAAGCTTAGCCAGAACAAACCTGCCGCAGCACGAAAACAAGCCGCCGCTGCGCTCGATGCCACGGGTCGCCACGCCATGGCCCATTTGATGCAGGAGTTTTGGGGGGAATGACCAACAAACTTGCCCTGTTCGATTGCGATGGCACGATGGTTGATAGTCAGGCCAATATCTGTGCCTCTATGGAGCAGGCCTTTGTCGCTCATGGGCTGGTTCCTCCGGACCATCACCGGACGCGGCGTATCGTGGGCCTTAGTCTTCAGGAAGCGGTGCGGCACTTATTGCCAGAGCAGGATGACGCGCTGGCCGCTGCGGTGACGCAATCTTATAAAGACGGGTTTTTCGAACTGCGTCAGCAAGGCGGCGTGCATGAACCGCTTTATGACGGGCTGCTTGAACTGATCGACCGGCTGGCGAGCGATGGCTGGTTGCTGGGCGTTGCGACGGGCAAGTCCGATCGCGGACTGAACCACTGCCTTGAAGTGCACGGGCTTTCAAAGCATTTCGTGACTCTCCAAACTGCCGACCGGCACCCGTCAAAGCCGCATCCTGCTATGGTTGAACTGGCGATGAGTGAAGCGGGTGCAACTGCCGAAACCACCGCGATGATCGGCGATACCAGCTTTGACATGGAAATGGGCGTGAATGCCGGTGTGCGGCCCATCGGTGTCGATTGGGGCTATCATGACCGGGAAGAACTGCTTTTGGCGGGGGCACATTCCGTCGCGATGACAATGGGTGAATTATACGAGACACTGAATCAATGAAACAGCCCCTATGAAACAGCAGCCCGAAAAATATGACGATCCGATTTATATCGCGGACCCGGAAAAGGAAAAGCAGGCCAAAAGGCTGCATTTCATGGTCAGCATCATTCGCTTGCTCGGCATTGCGATATTGATGCTGGGCATTGCTATTGCGCTTGGGCGGATTGCTAATATCCCAGCGGCAGTCGGTTATGTTCTGGTGGTCCTCGGACTGGCGCAAACATGGATCATGCCGCTGACGATGGTGCGATCCTTCGTCAGGCAGCAAGTCGCTGATGCAGCCAAAAAAGATCAAGATCTGCAATGAAGCGCTTTTATAAAGCCGTGACCAGCGCGGCTGAAAATGATCGCTTTGCAATCCAGCTTGACGGGCGGCCGGTAAAAACCCCCGCGCGCAACCCGCTGCATTTGCCGACATCCGCACTTGCCGATGCCATTGTTGCCGAGTGGGAAGCGCAGGGCGAGGACATTGATCCTGTGACCATGCCGCTAACCGCATTGGCTCAAGGTGCTCTGGATCAGGTGGCCAATGAGCGCGAGCGGATTTTGGGTCGGATTACTGCCTTTGCGGATAGCGACATGCTCTATTACCGCGCCGACGAAAATCAGCAGGCACTGACCGATCATCAGGTCGAGCAATGGGACCCTCTGCTAGATTGGGCGCGGCAGCGTTATGATGTCAGCTTCACGCTTAACTACGGTATCCGCCATCAATCGCAGCCTGATGAGACGGTGAAACGGCTCTCCGATGCCGTTCACGCGCAGGATGATTTTGCGCTGGCCGCAATGCTTTCCATGGTCGGCTTGTCTGGTTCGTTGATCGCTGTGCTCGCATTGCTTGAGGGAACTTATGATGCCGACACGCTCTGGCCGCTCGTCAATCTTGAGGAACTGTGGCAGGAAAAACAATGGGGCCGCGATGATCTCGCCGTGGCAATGCGGGAAGTGAAACAAGCGGAGTTTAACGCGGCAATCCGGTTTCTTACCCTTTCACGGACTTAGCTTTTCCCTTTGGCTTTGATTTCCGTTATGGTCCAACCATAGTGCACGGAGAGTAAATGACAGCTTCTTCCCCACGTCAATCATTGACGCTTTGCGATAGCCCGGCGGAGGCGGTTGCGCTTCTTGAAAAGCTCTACAGGGAACAGATTGACCTGATAAGCAGCCGCTTTGCGCGCTATGCTGCGGGTGATCTGGAGGTGGGGGACAGTACTCAGGGCGTTTATCCGACGGTTTCGGTCGAGATACCTGCCGATCAGGCGACCGAGACAAGCAATGTCGCATCGGGCCGGATATCCGATATCAGCCGTTACAGCACGACCATCACGCAGCCCAAACTTTACCGGCGTTATCTGCTCGACCAGTTGGAGCGGATTACCCGTGTCTTCACCACCAAAATCCATGTCGGTCTTTCCGGCACCCCGATTCCGCTGGCCTTTGCGATTGAAAATGCCGCCGGTGATCTGGACCGGAGGCAAAAGGACGCGCTGCCTCACCATTTCCACACGCCCAATCTCATCAACACCAATGACGAAATTGTCGATGGCGGACAGATTTTCCTGACCGATGCCGACAACGCACTGTCACTGTTTACCGCCGAGCGGGTCGATTATTCCCTGCACCGGATCCGCCATTATTGCGCGACAGAACCGGATCATTTCCAACCCTTCATACTCTTCACCAATTACCAGCGATATGTTGATGAGTTTATCGAATTTGGTTTGGAAGAATTAAAATCGGGCAAGGCGGAAATGCTGGTCGAACCGGGCAACCGTATCACGCGCCGCGATGGTGAACCATCCCGCCCCACGATTGCCAAGCCGCCGCAAATGCCGGCCTATCACCTGATCCGCGGGGAGGGGCAACCCGGTGTCACGCTGGTCAATATCGGTGTCGGGCCTTCTAATGCAAAGACGATAACCGATCATCTGGCGGTGCTGCGCCCGCATGTCTGGTTGATGATCGGCCATTGCGGCGCCTTACGGAGAACACAGCGGCTGGGCGACTACGTGCTGGCCCATGCCTATTTGCGCGATGACAATGTTCTGGACGATGTATTGCCGCCGACCATTCCCCTGCCGACCATTGCAGAGGTGCAACTGGCGCTCACTCGCGCGGTTCAGGATGAAACCGGCATCGACCATTCGCAGCTTAAACAACATCTTCGCACCGGCACGGTGGTCACAACGGGCGACCGCAACTGGGAATTGCGCTTTAGCCAGATCGCGAAACGGCTCAACCAGTCCCGCGCCATCGCCATCGACATGGAATCGGCCACCGTCGCGGCCAATGGCTATCGCTACCGAGTGCCTTACGGGACTTTACTCTGCGCGTCCGACAAGCCGCTGCACGGGGAGATTAAACTACCGGGCATGGCAGATGCATTTTATCAGGAACGGGTCGGGCAACATCTGGCCATCGGTCTGCGAACGATAGACCTTCTGGCGAAAGAAGCAGACGCAGGGACGCTGCACTCCCGCAAATTACGCAGCTTTGGCGAGCCTTTGTTCCGGTAAAAACTCGGATTCCTCTTAGATTCCTAACGCCGCTGCGGCTTCCCTGATCCGTTTCGATTCTGCGCCATTATTGCGGAACGCGGCTAGTCCGTCTGTCATCGCCTGTTTCGCTTTGGCTGTCTGGCCCAGTTGCATGCGGCTTCGCATCAGCATGATCCAGCCGTTGGCGTCATTGGGGCTGCTTTTCAGACGCTGTTCAAGGCCATTGACCATATTGTCGATCATCGCTTCCTGCTGACCGGCGGGCAGGGCGGCGGCGGCTTGCATTTCTTCGCGGCTGGGGCCGGGAATGGCTGCGGTGGCGACTTGCGGGCCATCGGTGGATATGCCGCCGGTCGGCGCTGCAGGCGCAGCTTTGGCGAGGCGAGCGGCAACGTCGATATTTTCCTTTTCAGCGACTTGCTCGATCACCCGGCGTATATCGGTGGCGTAAGGGGCGTCGGCTGGCGTGTCTTCTAACAAAGCGAGCCAGTCGTTAATCGCGCCCTGATGGTCGCCGGAAATATCCTTTTGGACCGCAAGGAAATAACGCGCGCGCGGATCGGACTTGTCCAGTGCCAAAGCTTTTTTGAACGCTTCGGCTGCATCGTCGGGAACCTGCTGCCCGTCGCTGGCCATGACCAAGGCTTCGCCCAGCATCGACCAATATTCGGGGTTTTTGGGATCAAGCGTCGTTGCGCGTTTCATCGCGGTGGCGGATTCAGCAAACTTTCCCGTCTCGAAATAGCTCCAGCCGAGCATCCGCCAGCTATCGGCATCATCAGGGTTTTCCTGAAGCTTTTTTTCAAGAGCCGCGATTACTTCGCCGACGCTGGGGGCTTGTTCGCCAGAGTCCGTAGCAAGCGGCGTAGCTGCGCTGTCATCGCCGCCGGCTGTGCTGCGATAGACTTGCACTCCGATAGCTCCAATGGCCAATATGGCGGCAAGTATCAGGGCGATCCGGCTGATATTGGGTGACTTTTCGGGTGATTTCTTGTCAGTGGCTGCTTCTAGTTCGCTCATGGATATTCGATTCCCCCTGAAAATATTTGCCCGCTATGCCACGACGCGGAGCGACGGCCAGATGTCTTGCTACCACCGCCGCTTCCCCTGCATCAATAGGGAAGAGCTGTTCATACAGATAGTAATTTATCGTTACCTGCTGTGACATTTTGCACTGGCAAATCAAAGGCTTTTTGATAAGATAATAGTAAGTTAGAGGATTTAGGGTCGCGCTTAAGCCTGAACACTGACTAAACCGTTCTGCCAAAACGCATAAGGGGTGTTAGAACAGGCGGGAAACCCAGACAGGGCAAAGGGGGAAAATAGCGCGTGGCGGATAAGTTTCGAGTAGTTATTGTGGGTTCTGGACCGGCAGGGATGAGTGCTGCCGGACGGGCGGCACAGCTGAAACTTTCGCATGTGCTGCTCGAAAAGACCGATCATCTTTCGGATACGATTTTCAAATATCAAAAGGGCAAGCACGTCATGGCAACGCCAAGCCAGTTGGTGCTGCGCTCTGACATGGAATTTGACGCCGGCAAGCGTGAGGCGATTTTGGAAACCTGGGACGCGCAGACAGATGCTTGCGGCGTCAATGTGCGATATAATGCCGAGCCGGTAAAGATCGAAGGGGAAGAAGGAAACTTCACTATCACCTTGAAAGACGGTGATAAAATCCTCACCGAAACGATTGTCATGGCGATCGGAACGCAGGGCAATCCCAACCTGATGCGCTGCCCCGGCGGTGATAACAAGATGGTCCAGTATCAGCTGGATGATCCCGGCGAATATTATGACGAGCATATCACGGTTATCGGCTCCGGTGACGCGGGCATAGAAAACGCGCTGGGTCTGGCGGCGGACGCGGCGCAGAATAATATCGTCACCATCCTCAACCGCTCGGCGGAATTTGCGCGCGCGAAAAAAGCCAATGTGAAATTGCTGATGGAAGCGGGTGAGCAGGGTAAAGTCATCATCCGCAACGAGACAACCCCGGCAGAGGTGAAGGACGGGGAACTGGTTCTGGAAACCCGCGACGGGCAGGAAACAATTAAATGTGACCGCATCATTGCGCGCATGGGTTCCGCACCGCCGCGCAAATTTGTCGAAGAATGCGGGATCGAGTTTACCAGCGAGGAGCGGGAGGCTTATCCCAAGCTGACCCCCGCGTTTGAAAGCACCAAGAAGGGCATTTACGTCATCGGTGCGCTGGCTGGCTATCCGCTGATCAAGCACTGTATGAACCAGGGCTATGATGTCATTGAATTTATCAACGGCAATATTGATCTGAAACCGGCTGACGAGCCTATTCTCGAAGCGAAATTTGCCGGACTTCCCGGCAGCAGGTCGGTAGACGAATGGCTTGAGTTTTTCCGCCAGAAAGTGACGATCCTGAACGATTTGTCGCCGCTACAGATGCGTGAGTTCATGCTGGACAGTGAGCCGCGTGCCTACCGCAAAGGCGCGAAGATATTCGAGCGCAATGATCCGGGATCATCGCTGTTCACCATCGCCCAAGGGTCGGTGCTGGTCGAGATTGATCCCAATGACAAATCGAAAGTCATCCCGATTGAGGAAGGGTCTATTTTCGGGGAAGTCGGCTTGATCTCCGGTCGCCGCCGCGGTGCAACTATCCGGGCGGCGGAAGATATGATCGCGATTGAAGTATCGCGCACGGCTGCTCTGAAATTGCAGGCCTCCGTCCCCGCTGCCAAGCGCGCGATCACCCGCATATCGACCGAGCGGCAATTGCTGCAGATGTTCGGTTCCGGCTTGACCAAGGAGAGCATTGCCGAGGTCGTTGAAACCAGCGAGATCATGAATGTCCGTGCGGGTGAGGCGATTATCAACGAAGGCGACGACGGCAACGATATTTACGTCATCCGCGTCGGCTCGATGGTGGTGGAAAAGGAGATTGGCGGCAAGCCGGTGTTCCTGTCTTACCTTCCCGCCGGTTCCTATGTCGGCGAAATGGCCCTGATCGCAGGGGGGTTGCGAACGGCAACAGTGAAGGCTGCGATCAAGTCCGAAGTTATCAAAATACAGGGTGATGCGTTCAAGAAAGTGCTCGACGCGCACCCGGATTTGCTCCGCCGGGCCAAGACAGATATGGCCGCGCGGCAAGGGATCAATGCCTTTGTCGAGGCAAAGAAAGACAGCTTTTCCGGCGTCGTCGATATGTATTCCGGCGTCGCCAATTTCCTGGTCGAAAACGGCATTGGCGAAGCGACGGACGTTTTGCTGATCGACGAAAATCTATGCGTTGGCTGCGACAATTGCGAAAAAGCGTGCGCCGACAGTCACGAAGGCCTGTCCCGTCTCGACCGCGAAGCAGGGCGGACCTATGCCCATCTGCACGTCCCGACCAGTTGCCGCCACTGCGAGCATCCGCACTGCATGTCCGACTGCCCGCCCGACGCTATTCACCGTGGCCCGGACGGAGAAGTGTTTATTGACGACACCTGCATCGGATGCGGCAATTGCCAGCGTTATTGTCCTTATGGTGTGATCCGCATGGACAAGGTGCCGCCTGAAAAACCGAGTATCTTTAGCTGGCTGCTCTTTGGTTTCGGCCCCGGTCCCGGCGAGCCTGACAAGAAGTGGGTGGACGAGAATAGCGACCCCGCAGCGGAGAAAGCGAAAAAGGCGATTAAATGCGATATGTGCGCCGGAATTAACGGCGGACCGGCCTGTGTACGGGCTTGCCCGACAGGTGCGGCAATCCGTGTGGCTCCCGAAGAGTTTCTAACCGTCGCCAAACTTGAACGGGAGGATGTGTAATGGCCTCTGTTCCCGTGGATGATGACGGCGCGAGAAAGAAGCGCACCCATATTTCCAGACAAAAATCCGTGATGCATGACGGGTTTTTGAAACATGCCGCATTTCGCTGGTTGAAAATCGCTTCGTTCATCATGCTGGTCTGCATTGTCAGCTATTTGTTCATCGACGTTTCACCGCGCCATAACGGGGGCAGCTGGTATGGCTATACGCTTGGCACGGTCGGCGCCGGGCTGATCCTCTGGCTTACCATGCTAGGCGTGCGAAAACGGGCGATGACGCCGGGGAAATGGTCGCTCAAAGCATGGACATCCGCGCATGTTTATCTGGGGCTTAGCCTGATCGTTATTGCTACGCTGCACACCGGCTTCCAGTTTGGCTGGAACATCCACACCGCCGCTTATGCGATCATGATGCTGGTGATTATTTCGGGCATATTCGGGATATACTTCTATGTCACCATCCCGCAGGCGCTTTCCAATAACCGGGACGAGATGACAGAGACGCAGATGCTGGAAAGCCTGCGTTCGCTGGACCGGCAATTGCATGAAGCAGCGCAGCCGTTGTCAGCGGAACATGCCGCGCTTGTCCTGCAATCATTGGAGCAGGATCCGTTTGGCGGAGGTTTTCTGAAACGGATTTCGGGCAAATATCCGGATTGCGCGACCCGTATTGCTCAGGCGGATTTGCGTCGCGAACGCGCTTATCAGCCGCGTATGGGAGGCGATGATCCGCTGGACAAGGTGGATGCTTTGCTCGAACGCAAGGAGGCGACTCTTGCCCGCGTGCGTCGCCACCTGAAGCTGAAGGCATTGTTACAGGTCTGGCTCTTCGTTCACGTGCCGATGACTTTTGCCCTGATCGCGTCACTGACGGCGCATATTATCAGCGTTTTCTTTTACTGGTAGGCGGGGATTAGGTGATGAGTTTCATAGTCCGCCAGATTGCTGTCACTGCCGACGGTCGAGAGATTATTCGTGCCAATCCGTTTGATGACGCGCAGATCGGCATCGGCCGGAGCGCCCAGAATGCGGTCCATCTGCCCGACCTCGCCGTCAGCCCCGACCATGCGGTCATCCGGAAACTGGATGACGGCCGGATAGAGGTTGAAAGCATATCGGGCCAGAAGTTCACCGTGGATGGCCGCGACCGGATGTCCGCCAAGATTGATCTGCTCGAGGGCGCAGAGCTTGGCTTTGGCGGCCATGTCATAGCGGTCAGCCATGAAGGCGATGACGCTATCCTGACCGTCAAGCGGGTCGAGGCTTTGTCTGATTCCGCCGAAGAACGCGAAGAGCGCGCGCTTTATACCTTGAAGGGTCTGCTGCCGAGCAAGCGGATCAGCGCATGGGGCTTTGTAGCCTTGGTGCTGGCGGCATTTCTGGTGTGGCCGATCTATACATGGGCGACCTATCGCGGTGTTGAGGAGCGACCAGAAGGCTTTCATGCTGACACGATGTGGACATCCGGCGCGCTTAGCGAAGCGCATCATAGCCTGGAAGGGGATTGCCAGGCCTGTCACGTCGATGCGTTTGTGACGGTGACGGATAAAACCTGTCTGAACTGCCATGAAGATGATGCACATGACCATGCCGACAAAAAACGGCTGGCAACGGCACGGGGCGGACCGGAAGGGCTGGAAGTCATCGGCGCAGCTTTTGCCACTGTATTTAACAAACCGCCCGGCAGGTGTGTCGAATGTCACACCGAGCATGAGGGTGCAGGTGCTATGCAGCCTACAGCGCAAAAATTTTGTGCGGATTGTCACGATGGAATGGACGGGCGCTTGACGGATACAAAGTTGGAAAATGCTTCGGATTTCGGGACTTCCCACCCGCAATTCCGTCCTGCATTGCTGGTGCAGCCCGGCGGTAAAAACCCCCCTCGCAAGCGGGTTTCGTTGGATGAAAAGCCGAGCGAATATAATGGCCTGAAATTCCCGCATGACATCCATCTGTCGAAAACCGGCGGGGTCGCGCAAATGGGGCGGCGCTTGTCGGACAAGTTCGACTTTGGCGAATCACTGGATTGTAAGGATTGCCATATTCCCGATTCGAACGGCGTGCGGTTCAAACCGGTGAATATGGAAGATAATTGCAGCATGTGTCACAGCCTTGCCTTTGACGAGATTGGCAACACGGTGCGGACTTTGCGCCATGGTGAACCCGATATGGTTCGCGCTGATCTGCGCGCTTATTACCGTTCAACAGGCCCGACGCGGCCTATCAATCTGGGCGGCATGGCGCGGCGACGGCCGGGCGACGGGAATGAAAGCCGCGTGGCCAGCGACTATGCGCGCGCGGTGCAATTCCGGCCCAGCCGTGCTAATCAGGCTATCCAGCAGGTCTTTTCCCGCGGAGGTGCTTGTTTCGATTGTCATGGCGTGACACCGCCAACTGCGCCCGGTCGCGTTGATTTCGGTATCAAACCAGTGACGCAAACGGACCGTTATATGCACAAAGGCTGGTTCAGCCATGACGCGCATAAGAAGGAAGATTGCACAAGCTGTCACGCGGCAACGAAATCAGGTGATGCACGCGATTTGCTTCTCCCTGGCATCAAAACCTGCCGCGAATGTCATGGCGGCGAGTTCCAGAAATCCGCCGATGTGCCATCAAGCTGCGCGATGTGCCATGACTATCACGCGGATGACGGAGCGCCTTGGCTGATTAGGGAACAGCGGAAGGATAAACGCAAAAAATCGGATGAGGTCGCAAATAACAATCACGCTTTGAAACCGGCAAATAAGTTAAGGATAAGGATCCGAGATCAGGAAATTGCCAGTCGCTAGTAGTGACACAAACAGGGGAAGGTGCCTATGCTGTTGGCGCAAGTTACAGATATCCATCTGGGTTTCGACCCCGATAATCCGGTCGAATTCAACCGCAAGCGCCTTGATCATGCGCTGAAGCTTTTATGCGAGATGACACCTCGCCCCGATGTCTTGCTTGCCACCGGCGATCTGACTGATCGCGGCGATCAGGAAAGCTATCGGCAGCTTAAAAATGTCTTATCGAACCTGCCGTTCCCGGTCTATATGTGCCTTGGCAATCACGACATGCGCGCACCGTTTCGTGAGCAGTTTCCGCAAGTACCGACGGCTGATGGCTTCGTGCAATATGAAATTGATGACGGTCCTTTGCGGTTGTTGATCCTCGACACTTTGGAAGAAGGGCGCCACGGCGGCGCGTTTTGCGAAACCCGTGCAAAGTGGCTGGCCGACAGGTTGGCAGAGAAACAGGACAAGCCAGTTGTCCTGGCGCTCCATCATCCACCCGTGGAAAGTGGCATTGCATGGATGAACACCAATCCGCATGAACCGTGGGTGCAAAGATTGGCGGAAACAATCGCGGGCCATGACCAGATCAAGGGCATGATTACCGGCCATTTACACCGCAATGTTTCCACCAGTTTTGAGGGAACAAGCCTTTCCATCTGCGCCTCCACCGCGCCGCAGGTTGCGTTAGATCTCGACCCGATTGATCCCGACCATCCCGATGGCCGCAATATGATCGTCGCCGACCCGCCTGCTGTCGCTTTGCATTGGTGGAACGGTAAACAGCTCATCACGCATTTTGAAACCGCCGAAGAGCACGTGATGCTCGCGCGCTATGATGAAAGTCTGCAACCTTTGGTCCGGGCTTTGCTGGCGGAGCACCGCGAATAGGAAGCGAAAGGTCAAGCAACCTGCCGCTATGATGGGTTGAAACTACTAAAGCTGCTCTTTTACCCCTGCAACTTGTCCGCGCTTGTCGTGATTGGCAACGCGGACTATGTAAGATGACATGACAATAGTGAACAATACGCTCGACCTGATCGGCAATACTCCGCTTGTTCGTCTTGCCGGTCCTAGTGAAGAGGCTGGATGCGATATTTATGGCAAATGCGAATTTGCCAATCCCGGCGCGTCTGTAAAAGACCGTGCGGCGCTGTTTATCGTAAAGGATGCCGAGGAGCGCGGCCTGCTAAAGCCCGGCGGTATGATTGTCGAAGGCACGGCGGGGAACACCGGGATCGGGATTGCGCTGGTTGCCAATGCGAAGGGTTACAAGACGACCATCGTCATGCCGGAAACCCAAAGCCGCGAAAAGATGGATACGCTACGCGCTTTAGGTGCAAAGCTGGTTCTGGTTCCGGCTGCACCTTATGCGAATCCGGGACATTTTGTGCACACCAGCCGCCGCCTTGCCGAAGAGACAGAAGGTGCCGTCTGGGCGAACCAGTTTGATAATGTCGCCAACCGCCGCGCGCATATCGAAACCACCGCGGAAGAAATCTGGGAGCAGATGGACGGCAAAGTGGATGGCTTTGTCTGCGCTGCGGGAACAGGCGGCACGATTGCCGGTGTCGGCATGGGGCTAAAGGCCAAGGACGAAAAAGTGACCATCGGCCTGGCTGACCCGCATGGTGCGGCCTTGTATAATTATTATGCCCATGGCGAGCTTAAATCAGAAGGCAGCAGCGTTGCCGAAGGGATAGGGCAGGGACGCATCACCGGCAATCTGGAAGATGCACCGATTGACCGACCATACCGGATCAGCGACGAAGAAGGGCTGAAATGGGTTGAGCGTCTGCTTCAGGAAGAGGGACTTTGCCTTGGTCTTTCATCCGGGATTAATGTGGCCGGGGCCATTGCCTTGGGCAAGGAACTGGGGCCGGGAAGCAAGGTTGTGACCATATTATGCGACACGGGTTTTCGCTATTTATCCTCTCTCTACAATGCGGCCTGGCTGAAACAAAAAGGATTGCCGGTTTTCCCCTGGCTGACAGATGATGATTGAGAAATCCGACAATAGAAGTGACCGCCGGGACACGATGCACCGTGTGCAAGTGGGCATTATAGGGCTGGTCTCTGTATTGTTGCTGGTCGCTGCCGCCAATTTCGTTTTGCAACGCGCCAGTGATGAGCAAAGCGCAACAGAAGTGGTTCAGGCCGAAGCGGCAAATGACGCGCAAAAAACGCTTGAAAAAGAAGAATCTTCCGCCCCGTCAGAACCTCTGGCCGAACTGGGTGTCACGCCGACCCGCGTGCGGGAAGGGGACAAGTCTGCTCCGGCAGAATCTGGCAAACCGGTGCAGGTGGTTGTGCCCGATCTTGAACCCGATCCCAAGTTGGAAGCGCCGATGGACCGGGAAAGGTAGCCATTGCCAGGGCCATTGTCAGCAGATGCCGGGCCACGGATCGCCGTATTGCTTCTGGCTCTTGCTGCTATTTTGGGCCTGCTGTTACAATGTAGCCCCGCCGCGACCAGCACGGCAGACAAAGACGCTCTCCGTGTTAAAATCCAGTTGATGACCAGCCTGCCCATCGTGTGGGGCGATGATGCGACGATGGAAAATATCCTCGCGGGAAAGGCTTCCCCCGCGCCGATTTATGCCCATTGGCAAAAGCAATATGATATTGCGGCGGTGGACAGTTTTGACGGATTGGAAACATCCGACACCGACATTGTCCTGCTTGTCCAGCCACCGGCAATGGACCCCGCTGATTTCGTCGTGATTGACACATGGGTGCGAGCAGGAGGCAAAGCGATTATCCTGACCGACCCGATGCTGATCTGGCCAACGGATTACCCGATAGGCGACAAGCGCAGGCCGCTGTCTTCGGGCCTTTTATCGCCTTTGCTAGGCCAATGGGGGCTGGAATTACAGCTTGCCGATGACAAGGCCGGCAGCGCCGAATTGCAATTTCCGGAGGCAAAAATAACGGCAGTTGGTATCGGGACTTTCAAACCCGTTGCAATGCCGGAAAATGAAAAGGCAGCGTGCGCACTGAGTGCGGGCAATGTCATGGCGCGATGCGCGTTGGGCGATGGCCATGCGATCATCTTGGCCGATGCGGATTTTCTGAACGATGCATTGTGGAACAAGCCGTCCGGAAACGCCGTGCCGGACGCCCCGCGCCTGATCGATATATTTATCGATGATTTGCAAAATTAAGCGAAACCAGCTTCCAGTTAGAACGGGGATAACAGTGATTCCGGCTCCGCTCCTGATTCAAAAATCGCGCATTTTACCCTGTTTTCGGGGGCAAGTCCGTTACTCTCCCGCATTCTCCCCATATTTCCCAAAACAAGGTAAAAATAAAAACATTATAAATCAATGCTTTGTATGCATGGCTCCATAATTTCCCGCAAAATCCCGTAAAATCCCCTTCCATCCCCGGCTCGCCCCTGATAACTCTATTTCTTATCGGGGTGAAATTTCCTGTTCGGGATTCTGATGTTTTCGGAGAGGCTCATTGCGCGCTTCTCCACTCGGGGAAGATTTGCCTTTCGATATAGTTGAGGGATTGGTGGCTGTGTCGGGCAATTATGCTTATTCAGGATCGGGAATATCCGCGATAGACGATAAAGGTCGTCTGTCCGTGCCCGCATTTCTGCGTAAAGACCTGATCGCCAGCAGCGACGGTCGCATCCTTTGCCTCGGCAAGCATGAAAGATGGGATTGCCTCGTCGGTTTTGGCCTCAGCCGCAAAATCGACATGCTTGCGGAAATCGACAAGGAAGAAGAAATCGCCATCGCCCGGTCACTGCCCTATGACCGCGATGCTGCCGGAGCCCGTAAATTTTCATCTCTGCAAGAATTGAGTTTCGATGCCAGCGGCCGTTTTGTCCTCCCCCCGATGTTGCGGGCGATTGGCGGGCTGGATGACAGCGTTATCTTCCACGGTATCGGAAAGACATTCTGCCTGTGGAACCCGCAGTCCTTGCTCGACACCACCGACGATGTTCCGGTCGATAAACGGCTGGTCGAGTTCCACTTAAGCGAATTGGGGAAAAAGAAATGACCCCCAAGAAATCAGCTCCCACATCCGCACCCCATATTCCGGTCCTGTTGAATGAAGTCATCGACGCGCTCGCCATCACCCCGGGCGAAACGCATGTAGACGGCACATTCGGCGCGGGCGGCTATAGCATGGCGATGATCGCGGCTGGTGCGAAAGTCCACGGCTTTGACCAGGATCCCGATGCCATTGCCAATGGCCAGCATCTGGTGGAAGCTTCCGGCGGCAAGCTGGTCCTGCACCACGGCTTTTATTCGCAGATGGCGGATGTGCTGGCCGGAGAGGATATTGATGGCGTTGCACTCGATATCGGTGTTTCCTCCATGCAGCTCGATCAGGCAGAGCGGGGATTCTCGTTCCAGAAAGACGGACCGCTCGACATGCGGATGTCACAGGACGGACCAAGCGCAGCGGATTTCCTGAACGAAGCGGAAGAGGACGAGATTGCCGATGTCATCTATCGCTACGGCGAAGAACGGCGCTCGCGCAAAATTGCCAAGGCGATTGTCAATGCGCGCCCGCTGACCCGCACGTCAGAACTGGCGCAACTTGTTCGCAAGACCGTCGGGCAAAAACCCGGTGACAAGAAAGACCCTGCGACACGCACATTTCAGGCGATCCGCATCCACATCAACCGCGAGCTGGGTGAGCTGGAAGATGGTCTGGAAGCAGCGGAGCGTCTTTTGAAACCCGGTGGCCGTCTGGCCGTCGTCACTTTTCACAGTCTGGAAGATCGTATCGTCAAGAATTTCCTGCGGGAACGCAGCGGGCAGCAGTCCGCCGGTTCGCGCCATTTACCCCAAGTTTCCGAGAAACGGCCGGCAGCCACCTTTCATAAACCAGCCAAACTGGTGCGCCCGGCCGGGGCGGAGCAGGACTCTAATCCCCGAGCCCGCTCCGCCACCCTAAGATCAGCGGTGCGTACCGACGCACCCATCAATGCAATGGCGGGAGGTGTGAAATGAAATTAGCAGTTAAACGTCTTGAAGGCATTGGATGGCTCGCACTGGTTTTTCTGGTCGCGATCATGCTCTATCCGCTGTCGCTTAGCGTAGCGACATTGCGCAGCGATCTGGCGCGCACGAACAACCAGATCGTGGCGGTCAAAAAGGATATCCGTTATCTGGAAACAGAGTTCAGCGCGCGCGCCAACTTGCGCCAGCTTGAACATTGGAACAAGCTGGAATATGGTTATGTTGCACCGGATGCCGACCAGTATCTTGATGGCGAGCGGGCGCTTGCCAATCTGGGCGGTCCGGATCTTCGCAAACCGGTCAGGGTCGCGGTCATCAGCACCATGGATAAAGTAAAGCCCGCCGGTATCATCGGTTCGGTCTTCCCTTCGGCATCGGCCAAAGTGCATGAAGCCGAAGCTGCTCCTGTCCGCTCAGTCCAGGTTGCGACAAAGGATGCGAAGCTGGATAATATTCAGCCTACTATCGCAGAATTGCGCGAAACCAGAACCGCACGGGTTGCCAATATGGAGGACAAGCTTCTCGATGACGGCCTGGTCAAGCAGCTTGCGCTGAAAGCGAATATCGAGCGAATAGGGGCTCGTGCCCAATGACCACCCTTCTGGCAAACAGCAGAAAGGTGCAGTTTTCCGGAAAGCAAAAGGAAGTAGCCGCCAACGCTCACTTCCGCCTGATGGTTTTACTGTTGGTATTTCTTGCCGTCTTCACGATCATAGTGGGGCGGCTCATCAGCTTTGGCATATTGGAAGAAGCACAGCCTGAACGCCAGTCCAGCGCCGTCTTTGTTCCGCCGCGCGGTGATATTGTCGATCGCAACGGGGTTCCCCTTGCGCGCACTATACAGGGCTATGCCGTTCGCGTGGTCCCTGAACGGTTGCTGGGCGACAAGGAAATATTGGCCCGCCAACTTGCGGAAATCTTTCCCGACACTAGCGCAGCCGAGTTCCTGTCCACACTGAAAGGCCCGCGGCCCACCTATCTGAGACGCCGCGCGCTGCCGCATGAGGTCAAGCAGGTTCATGCGCTTGGCGAAATCGGTATCGAGTTTCCGCGCGAAGACGAACGGCTCTATCCTCAGGGGAATATGGCGGCGCATGTGCTGGGCTATGTCAATGCCGACGGTGATGGCGTGATGGGCATGGAACGCGCCCTGAATGATCGGCTGAAAGATGAAAACCTGCGCGGTCAGCCAGCTACATTATCAATTGATAGCCGGGTTCAGGCGGCGCTGGAAAGCGAATTGATGTCGGCAATGACCTCGCTGCAAGCACGCGGTGCGGCGGGTATCATTTTGGATGTCCATAGCGGAGAAGTAATGGCGCTGGCATCGCTTCCGGTTTTTGATCCCAACAAAATCCGCAAATCCACAATGAAATACCAGACCAACGAAGTCACGCAGAGCGTCTTTGAATTAGGATCAACCTTTAAGCCGCTCACCGTTGCGGCGGCGCTGGATGCAGGAACAGTAACCGATCTTGCCGTGCGCTATGATGCCACCAAACCGATCAGGATTGGCGGTTTCTCGATCTCGGACGATCATAGCCAGAACCGCTTTCTCAATGTTCCCGAAGCGCTGGTGCACAGTTCCAACGTCGTCACCGCCCGGATTGCGGATAATCTGGGTAAAGAAGGCATGGAAGATATGATCCGGCGGCTTGGCTTTGACGAGCGGCCACATATCGAACTTGCCGAACGTGGTCAGCCCTTATGGCCACAAAGCTGGGGCCGGGTGACGAATATGACGATTGCTTATGGTCACGGCATTGCGGTGACGCCGCTCCATCTGGCAAGTGCTTATGCGGCGTTGGTCAATGGCGGCATCTGGCGCCCGGCGACTTTGTTAAAGGTCAAGCCGGACGAGGAAGCCAAGGGCCGCCGCGTATTCAAGGCAGCGACCAGCGCACGGATGCGGCAGCTATTGCGGATGATCGTGTCCGATGGCACGGGCCGCAAAGCCGACGCGCCGGGATACCGGATTGGCGGCAAGACCGGCTCTGCGGAAAAACCGAGCAATGGCGGCTATAGCAAAAACTCCCTGATTTCCACATTTTCTGCCGCTTTCCCGATGGACAATCCGCGCTATGCCATCATTATCATGCTCGACGAGCCAAAGGGCAACGCGGAAAGTGCCTATCAGCGGACCGCTGGCTGGACCGCTGCGCCGGTAGTGCGAAAACTGGTGCCGCGGGTGGGTCCGATGCTAGGCGTTGTTCCCGACGAACACCGCGATGTCGATGTTTCGGAATTGACGCCGCTACTCTGGAAGCCGAAGGGGTAGGGGATGAAACTTAACGCATTAGTAGCCGGGCTTTGTGATCCGGAATTTGAAAGCGAACAGGGTGAAAGCCATGTCACCGGCTTTGCCATCGACCACCGCAAAATCGCGCCGGGGAACATCTTTGGCGCCTTTCGCGGTGCCAGGTTCAATGGCGAGGATTATATCGAAGCGGCCATTGCGGCGGGAGCGATAGCGATTGTCGCCGGTCCCCAGGCGAAAGTTTCGGGCGCAGTGCATCTTTTGGATGAAGATCCGCGCCGCCTGTTTGCTTTGCTGGCTGCGCGCTATTTTACGCCGGTTCCGCAAGTGGTCGCGGCAGTCACCGGCACCAATGGCAAGACATCAACCGCTGAACTGACACGCCAGCTTTGGCGCATGGATGGTCTTAACAGTGCGTCTATCGGCACCTTGGGCGTCACCACGGCGGACGAGCAGGTGAAGACCGGACTGACTACGCCGGATATTGTGACCTTCCTGTCAAACATGTCCGGCCTTGCCCGTGAAGGCGTAAGCCACGCGATTTTCGAGGCATCAAGCCACGGTCTTTCCCAATATCGCACAGAGGGTCTGTCGGTGCAGGTTGGTGTGTTCACCAATCTCAGCCGCGATCATCTGGATTATCACGGCGATATGGACAGCTATTTCGAAGCCAAGATGCGGCTGTTTGACGAAGTGGTCGAAGATGGCGGAACAGCGGTTGTCTGGGCCGACGACACATGGTCCGATGCAGTTGAAAAGCGGGCAACGGAGCGCGGACTTAAACTATTCACGGTTGGCGAAAAAGGCACGGCGCTGCGTTTGCTATCGCGGACACCGACGCAACTTGGTCAAGTGCTGATGGTGGAAGCGCAGGGCAATACGCACCGTATATCGCTGCCGTTGATCGGGGCATATCAGGCAGCAAATGTGTTGTGCGCGGCGGGTGTAGTCCTGTCCACCGGCGGAGCGCTGGGCGATGTTTTCGACCATCTGCAACGCGTGCAGCCAGTGCGCGGGCGGCTGGAACGCGCAGTCATCACCAAAATGGGGGCGCCCATTTATGTCGATTACGCGCATACGCCCGATGGTTTGCGCGCAGCTATTGAGGCGCTACGGCCCCATGTTGGCCAGAATGGCGGCAAGCTGATTACGATTTTTGGTGCAGGAGGCGACCGCGATAAAGGCAAGCGTCCTGACATGGGCAAGGTTGCGGTTGAACTGTCGGACATCACCATCGTCACCGATGACAATCCGCGTAGCGAAGACCCTGCCGCCATTCGCGCCGACATATTGGCCGGATCGCCCGGCGCACAGGAAGTCGGCGACCGCCGCGCAGCCATTGCCCATGCGATAAGTCTGGCGGGAGCGAATGACATCATCCTGCTTGCGGGTAAGGGGCATGAGCAGGGACAGATTATCGGCGACCGGATCATTCCTTTTGACGATGTCGAGGTTGCCCGCGAATGTGCCAGCGAGAATGAAACAGGGGGCGCTGCATGAATGGCCTGTGGACATCATCCGCCATCGCCGCCGCTGTAGAGGGCAAGGCCAGCGAGGACTTCACGGTCAGCGGTGTTGCCTTTGACAGCCGTGAAATCGGGCCCGGCGACCTGTTCTTCGCGCTAAAGGGCGAGCAGAGCGACGGACATAAATTCGTAAAGGATATATATAAGGCGGGCGGCGTTGCTGCTGTGGTCAGCGAGCCTGTCGATGGTCCGCATATATTGGTGGATGATACAACAAAGGCATTGAATGACCTTGCCATCGCATCACGCGCGCGAACCAAGGCAAAGATTATCGGTGTCACCGGATCGGTCGGAAAGACAGGCACCAAAGAAGCGCTTTTCGCTGCATTGGACCGGGCTTCCATGGGCAAGGCGCATCGCTCTGTCAAAAGCTATAACAACCATGTCGGCGTTCCGCTCAGCCTGTCGCGTATGCCGGCCGACAGCCAATATGGCATTTTTGAAATGGGCATGAACCATGAAGGAGAACTGGCCGAACTGACCCGCCTTGTCCGTCCGGATGTAGCGATAGTCACCGCGATTGCTCCTGCCCATATCGGCTATTTCTCCGGCGTTGAAGCGATTGCCCAGGCCAAGGCGGAGATTTTTCAGGGACTGACCGAGGACGGCGTGGCGATCATTCCTTTTGACAGCCCGCAATATGGCCAGCTTCGTGAAGCGGCCGTCAGTTGCGGCAGCAAGGTCGTCAG
>JADMKQ010000122.1 GCA_015478735.1 Sphingorhabdus sp.
ACCGGATCGGACAAATGTCTGATGATCCACGGCTGTCTGGCTGACCAGCAAATCGCACCAAGCGGAAGCGCGCTTTTATGGGTATTCGACGCCACGGAGAGCGAAGCGCAGATCGAGAAACTCCGCAACGAAAGCGAGCAGGCGCATGCGGCCTTCGATGCGCTATCTGCGCTGATCGAAGCAGCGCCCGTCCCTATGTGGCATCGCTCGCCGGATATGAAGCTGACCTTGGTGAACAGCGCCTATGTCAAGGCAGTGGATGCCAATGACGGGGAAGGGGTTGTTGATGAGGGCATAGAACTTATCGAGACGATCAACGGCGTGAGTCCTGCCGACGCCGCGCGGATCGCCAGGGAGAAGGGCGAGCCTTACGAACGTGTCGTTGCGACAACCATTGGTGGTCAGCGCCGGACTACGCAGGTGGTTGACGTTCCGCTCGGCAAATCAGGTGTCGCCGGATATGCGATTGATATTCAGGACCTGATAGACTCGCGCAAAGAGCAGCGCCGCTTCAACGAATCCCAGCGCGATATGCTGGACAAGGTTTCGGCAGCGGTTGTGCAGTTTGATGCAGACCGGTCCTTGCAATTCTGCAACCTGCCGTTCCAGCGCATATTTTCAATGCGCCAGCAATGGATAGCCGAGCACCCCGAATTTCCCAGAGTGCTGGACCGGATGCGGGAAATGAACCGGATCCCCGAAGTGCGCGATTTCCCCGAATGGCGGGAAGAGCGAACGCAATGGTTCAAATCAACCGGCTCCGTGGAAGAAAACTGGCTGCTGGCCGATGGCACCCATTTGCGTGTCATTGCCAATCCGACGCCGGATGGCGGCTTGCTGATGATTATCGAGGACCGGACCGAGCAAGTTCAACTGGCCAGCGCCCGTGACACCTTGCTGCGCGTGCGGACGGCAACGTTCGATAATCTGTTTGAATCGGTGGCAGTATTCTCGGCAGACGGCAGGCTTAATCTGTGGAACCACCAGTTCACCAAGATCTGGGATCTCAATGAAGAAGAGCTAGAGAAGCATCCGCGCATCGATTCCCTGATGCAGAAAATGTCGCTGAAACTCAATCAGCCTGCCCGTATAGCGCAAGTGCGCGCCTTGGTTCGCACCGCTACGTCAGAACGGATACAGCAAAGCGGGCAGATTTCCTTTGTTGACGGTCGCCGTTTCCAGTTCGCTGCAATCCCGCTTCCCGATGGTAATGCGCTGTTCACCATGCTCGACATTTCCGACAGTAGCCGGATCGAAAACGCGCTGCGCGAACGCAATGAAGCCCTAGTCGAGGCGGATTCGATCAAGGCGGCCTTCCTGTCCAATATGAGCTATGAATTCCGCACCCCGCTGACTTCCATCGGCGGATTTGCCGAGTTGCTGGATAATGAAGTGGCTGGGCCTTTGACGGAGCAGGGGCATGAATATGCCCGCGCCATCTTGCAGGCAGTAAAGCGGCTGGGGATGCAAATCGATAACGTGCTCGACCTTAGCCAAAGCGAGGCGGGAGCCTTGCCGATTGCCAAGGAAAAGATCAACCTGACCAAGTTGGTAGAAAATGTCTTGGCGCAATTTGATGATGAAATCAGGGCGCAGGAAATAGATCTGGAGTTACAACTCGATGAAACGCTTGGTTCGGCCCTGGTGGATAAGAAGCGGCTGTCACAGGCCATAAGCCAGATCATCGACAACAGCGTGCGCTATACCGGTAAAGGCGGACGGATTTTGATAAATGCCAGCGGCAATGTGCGGCAGGCGGTCATCCATATTTCCGATAACGGTCCGGGCATGGGGGCGGGGCAGCAATCGAAGGCCTTTGACAGTTTTGCCCGGTCGCGAGATAAAGCCGGAAAAAATATCGGCGGACTGGGTCTTCCCCTTGCCCGTCAGCTTTTGCTGGCGCATGGCGGCGAACTGACCTTAACGTCCGAGCCGGGGCAGGGCACGCTGGTCACTATTCATCTGCCGCGTCAATAAGTGGGGAACAAGTGACAGCATCCATGACATTAACCGATGAAGCCGCGACTCTGGCATTGGGAAAGCGACTGGCCGATGCTTTGCAGCCTGGTGATAAGATCGCATTGACCGGAACGCTGGGCGCGGGAAAAACCACTCTGGCACGTGGCATATTGCGCGGTCTGGGCTTTACAGATGATGTGCCCAGCCCGACCTTTGCCATTGTCCAGCAATATGAACCACCGGAAGTCCGTATGCCCGTCGCCCATGTCGATTTCTACCGTATCGAGCAACCCGAAGAGATTCAGGAATTGGGGCTTGATGACATATTGATGGACGGTGCGATAATTGCAGAATGGCCGGACCGGATGCCGGATGCTTTCTGGAGTGATGCGCTACAGATTACGCTTGAAATAGAAAATGATAACACACGCCAGTTGACTTGGGTGGCTGGCCCCGCTTGGAAAGATAGATGGCCAATAATATGATACCGCCTGCATCGGCACAGGATTTTTTGAACAATCAGGGTTGGAATGACGCGGAGATTTTTCCCGTTGCAGGGGACGCATCCTTCCGCCGCTATTTCCGCGTTGTTTCGGGGGACCGCAAAGCGATTTTAATGGATGCGCCGCCGCCGCATGAAGACCCGCGTCCGTTCATCAAGATTGCCCGCCATCTGAAGGCACAGGGCTTTGCCGCTCCGGAGATTTTTGCCGAAGACCTGAAACATGGGCTGGTCCTGCTGGAAGATTTCGGGGATCATCGGATGCGCGAACATCTTGACCACCATCCGGAAGATGAAACCGCCATATACCGGCAGACGATTGATCTGATAAAGGCACTGCACCAACACCCTGCTGCCGAGATTCCGGCTTATGATATGCAGCAATATCAGCGGGAAACGAACCTGTTCACCGAATGGTATAGCCCGGCGCAGGCGCTGGATGTTGATGCAGACTCTTTCGTGGAACTCTGGCAAAAGATTTTGCAACCGGTCATTGCCGCGCAATCAACTCCGGTGACAGTACTGCGCGATTATCATGCCGAAAATATCATGCTGCTGGAGGACGACCGATTAGGTCTGCTCGATTTTCAGGATGCTCTTGCCGGACACGCCGCTTATGATCTGGTATCGATGTTACAGGATGCGCGCCGGGATGTTTCCGATGATCTTGAAGAGGCGATGCTGCAATATTATCTGGATGACCTGTCGCCTGCAGAAGCCGCGCAGTTTCGCAGCCACTATGCGATTTTGGGCGCGCAGCGGAACACAAAGATTATAGGCATATTTACGCGGCTTTTTGTCCGTGACCACAAAGCGCGCTATCTCGATTATATGCCGCGCATGTGGCGCCTGCTGGAAAAAGATCTGGCACATCCCGACCTTGCGCCGATTGCAGAGTGGTTCGAACATAACGTCCCGGCCAATGTCCGGAGTAAACCAATCATTGGGGCATCAATATGAGTAAAGTTGAAACGGCAATGGTCATGGCGGCGGGCCTTGGAAAGCGGATGCGTCCGCTAACCGCGACCCGGCCTAAGCCGCTTGTTAAAGTTGCGGGTAAGGCAATGATAGATCACTGTCTCGACAAATTATGGGAAGCGGGGGTGATGAAGGTTGTCGTCAACGCCCATTATCTGCCTGATGCGCTGGAGGCTCACCTTAAATCAGTGAACTATCCGTTTGATATCCGCATCTCTGACGAGCGGGCGCAGCTTATGGAAACGGGCGGCGGCATGGTTCAGGCCGCACCGCTGATTGACGAAGACCTGTTCTTCGCGATCAACAGCGATAATCTGTGGACCGACGGGCCGGGCAACAGCTTGCAGCGTCTGGTGGAGGGATGGGACGATGCCATTATGGATGCGTTATTGCTGGTAGTCCCTCAGACGAAAGCCCATAATCATAAAGGTGCGGGAGATTTTACACTTGATGATATGGGCCGGATTTCGCGCCGCTTGCCCGGTCGTCAGGCTCCTTTCATTTATACTGGCATCCAGCTTGTTTCCAAACGATTGCTTCGTGATGCACCGGAGGGGCCTTTTTCTACCAATATCTTGTGGAACCGGGCTATCGAGGAAGGGCGGCTTTATGGTCTGGTTCATGATGGTAGCTGGTTTGAAGTGGGCTCACCGGAATCCATCAGGCCCACAGAAGAGGCGCTCCTTAGTGAATGAGCCCGCATGACCAAGCGGCATCAGCCCGCAATATATAATATCGCAGCGCATGGCGGCTTTGCCGATGCGTTGGCACAGGGGCTGATTGACCGGTTTGCAAAAGACCCGCTGGGGCTGGCAAGGGGGCTGGTCATCCTGCCCAATAACCGGGCGCGGCGGGCAGTTCACGATGCTTTTGTAAGGTTGAGCGAAGACGGTCTGCTTTTGCCGCAAATGGTGGTGATCGGCGATCTGGAACTGGACGAGTCTATCGGCGTTGCGCTGGACCGGGGTGAGCTGGCGCTTGATATTCCGCCTTCGATTGACCCGCTCGACCGTTTGCTGATGCTGGCACGGCTCATTGAAAGCGAAAGCGCGGCCCGTGGTAGGGCAATATTGTCGAAAGAGGCCTTGCGGCTGGCCCGCGAATTCGCACGGACACTCGATCAGCTTACGGTTGAGGAAATTGCGCTTAAAGAGCTTTTCGACATTGACGTAGAGCCTGATCTTTCAAGCCATTGGCAGGATTCGCTCGCCTTTTTTCGGGTCATTGCGGAAAAATGGCAAGCGAAACTGGGCGAAATGGGCGTCGTCGATGAAGCCACTCGCCGCAATGCTCTGTTCAACCAAACTGTAAAGGCGTGGAAAGCTGCACCGCCCGACCATTTCGTTGTCGCGGCGGGTATCACCACTTCGGCGCCCGCGATTGCGCGCTTTTTACGGGCGATTGCGTTTCTGCCGGACGGAATGGTTGTGCTCCCTGATCTCGATATGGTCATGGACGATGAAGAATGGGAAATGCTGGGGCCGTTCGCTCCCGATCCGGAAACTGGCAAGACCAAACGCGCGCAGGAAACCCACCCGCAATATCACATGAAACTGCTGCTGGAGCGGATGTCGATCGCTCGGGCAGAAATCATGCGCTGGCCCAGAACCGGGACCAGCGGCGCGGCGGCAAAGCGCAGCCGGGCACTCAGCCATGCCTTTGCCATTCCCAAACTGACCGCGCGCTGGCAGTCGCTTGAAGGCAAGGACCGCAGCCTCGCCGGTGTGCAGCTAGTCGAGGCGCGGCATAGTGCTGAAGAAGCGCAGATTGTTGCGTTACTGGCGCGCGAGGCTTTGGAAGTGCCCGAACGCCGCGTTGCGATAATCACCCCGGACCGGGGGTTGGCGGGGCGGATCGCGGTGCATCTTGAACGCTGGATGATCTCAGCGGATGACAGTGCGGGGCAACCTCTATCGAAAAAACCGCAAGGGATATTCTTTCTGGCGCTGCTATCGGCTGTGACGGATGGCTTTCCACCGGCAGAATTTCTGGCATTGTTGAAACACCCGCTCGTCAGGGCAGGGGATGAGCGGCGGGAATGGCTGACGCAGGTTCGCAAGCTTGACCTTCTGATGCGCGGACCCCGGCAAGCACCGGGATTATCGGGAATCGACAGTCTTTTTGAGAGCGAGGACTATAGAACCAAAAAACGGCGCCAAGAGGTGCTGCCGTGGTGGCAGGAGGTGCGCGCAATTTTTGCTCCAGCGGAAAAAGCACTGGGCGGCGCGATTAACTGGGCGCAGATGCTTGCCGAGATCCGCGAGCTTGCGGATATGCTGACAGGTGGCCAGGTCTGGGCTGGCCCCGCAGGGCGGCAACTGGCGGACTTTCTATCTGATATGGAAGATCGGGCTGCGTTGGGACCGATTAATATCCAGCCGCGTGAGATTGCCAGCTATTTCGAGACATTTCTGGCCGCCATTCCGGTGCGTCCTCCCTATGGCGGGCATCCGCGCATTGCGATTTATGGTTTACTGGAGGCACGGCTTCAACAGGCGGATCTGGTCATTTGTTGCGGCCTGAACGAAGGTAGCTGGCCGCAAGCCATTACGCCTGATCCCTGGCTGGCGCCGATGGTGCGTAAATCGCTGGGATTACCGGCGCAGGAGCGGCAAATTGGCCTGTCGGCGCATGACCTGGTCGGAGCAATGGGGGCACAAAATGTCGTGCTGACCAGGGCAAAGCGGGACGGTTCAGGCCCGGCCATTGCTTCGCGCTTTTTGCTCCGCCTGAAAGCCATGTGCGGCGACAATCTGAAAGAGCATGAATTTGCCGCAAATTGGGCACGGCGCATTGACCGGCCCGATGAGCTCATCAAGATAGAGCAGCCAGCACCAAGCCCAAGCGCCGAGCAACGTATGGTGAAGCTATCCGTCACCGAAGTGGACCGATTGATCGCGGACCCCTTCGCCTTTTATGCTGGCAAAATCATGGGGTTCAAATCGCTCGACATGATCGACGACGAACCAAGCGCGTCGTGGCGCGGTTCTATCATCCATGACATATTGGATAAATGGGCGAAAGAGGATGACTATGATCCCGACGCGCTGAAACGCCGCGCAGAAGCATTTTTGAGCGACCGGTCATCCCATCCCCTGATGCGGACGCTATGGGCGCCGCGCCTGATGGAAGGCTTGATCTGGATCGCGGAAACCGTGGCGCGGCAACGGGAAGAGGGACGCGCGCCCATAATATCTGAGCAAAAAGGCACAGCAACCATAGCCGGAGTCGAACTGTCAGGCAGAGCAGACCGCCTGGACCGGATGCCAGACGGCGGCATTGGCATTGTCGATTATAAAACAGGCAAACCACCGTCCAATAAAGCAGTTAAGGAAGGCTTTGCCCTGCAACTCGGCTTGCTTGGCGCTATCGCGGAAAAGGGCGATTTTGATGGCCTGTCAGGCAAGGCAAGCGGCTTTGAATATTGGTCGCTGGCAAAGAAAGGCGGCGACGATAATTTCGGTTATATCGATAGCCCGACAAATCCCCGCAGCAGTCAGAGGATCGAGGCCGACCAGATGGTCGATCACGCCGTGACCGAATTTACCACAGCCATAAACCGCTATATCCTGGGCGATGAACCAATGACCGCAAAGCTCCATCCGGAATATGCGCCTTATGGTGATTATGACCAGCTGATGCGGCTTGAAGAATGGTATGGCCGTGCACCGGACCCGGCTGCGGGAGAGGGCGAGCATGAATAAGGAAACAACCCTTCATCCGCTTGCTGGCAAACAAAGGGATGCGGTGGAGCCGGATGAAAATGTCTGGCTGAGCGCATCTGCTGGCACGGGTAAAACACAGGTTCTGACCGCGCGTGTGTTCCGCTTGCTGCTGCGTAAGGATGTTAGCCCTGAACATATATTGTGCCTGACCTTCACCAAAGCGGGGGCGGCGGAAATGGCGGAGCGCATCCACCGGCAACTGGCCAGCTGGGTGCGGATCGATGATACAAAGCTTTTCACTGATCTGGAATCCATCGGCGCGCCTACTGACCCCGAAACGCGGGAATATGCGCGGACTTTATTCGCCCATGTTCTTGACGCGCGCGGCGGCGGTTTGCGGATCATGACGATCCACAGTTTCTGCCAGGCCCTATTGGCGAGTTTTCCCGAAGAAGCGGAGATCCCAGCTCTTTTCAAACCGATTGAAGAACGGGACCAGAAAATCCTGGCGCGTCAGACGTTGGGCGATTTGCTGCTGGATGAAGAGGCTGCCGGCAGGACTGAGATAATTCAGGCTATCCAGGCGCTTAGCGTCCGCATGGGTGAGGAGGAGGCGGAAAAATATCTGATGACCTGCGCGTCCAAGCCGGATGCAATGGAAAGTCTGCCCAGCGGGGTTCTGCCTTTTGTAAGGGGATTGCTGAATCTGCCGATAGATAGCGATGCACAAAGCTGGATGGCCGAGCAATGCAGTGATGACTTATTTGATATAGCCTCGCTTGACGAAATGGCAGAAGCGCTGGCTGATTGGAATACCAAGACAGCCAAAGATTATATAGGCCAGATTCAAGCATGGATCGCCGCTGATACGGTTGGCCGGGCAGAAACATTGGCCGACCTTCACAAGATATGGGGCAAGGTGGATGGTGATCCGCGCTCGGTGCCAAAAGGGCTGGATAAAGTTGCTCCCCATTATGCCGCGCTCAGCATCGCGATGTATGAGCATTGCTGCGAATTATTGGCAAGGGTTACGCTGTTTCAATATTCCGATCTTTTTGCCGGGGCATTAAATGCGGGCCGCGCTTTCTCCTATCGTTATGCGGAGGCGAAAAAGCTGCAAGGCGTTGTCGATTTCGATGACATGATCCGGATGACCGCGAAGCTGCTGAACCAAAGCAATATGGCGGAGTGGATACGCTATAAGCTGGACCAGCAAACGGACCATATTCTTGTGGATGAAGCGCAGGATACCAACTTGGCCCAGTGGGAAATTGTCGAAGCACTGGCCAGCGAGTTTTTTGCCGGGCTGGGGCGCAGTGCCGACAAGGTGCGAACGCTGTTCACTGTCGGGGATTTCAAGCAGGCTATTTTCGGGTTTCAGGGAACCAGCCCGCATAATTATGTCACCGCACGGGATGATTTTTTCAGGCAGGCAAAAGCATCCGAACGCGATTTCCGCGATCTGTCACTGGACCGTAGCTTCCGCTCTACACCGCCAGTATTGGAAGTTGTGGACGAGGTTCTCGGCTTTATAAGCGAGCAGGAGCTGGGCCTCGACAGCCCGGTGCCACCGCACCAAAGCCATTTTGTCGGAAAAGGCGGCAGCGTTACTTTATGGCAGCCCGTTTCCCATGGCGCGGTCGGTAATCCGGATGATCCGGAAAGCTGGTCAAGCGACGAAGACAGGGTTTTTGCCCAGAGACTTGCGCTACAGATCAAGGAATGGCTGACCCCCGAAACGGCTTTATGGCTGGAACATAAGGGCAGGCCGCTAGAGCCGAAGGATGTGATGATCCTCGTCAGCAAACGGGATGAACTCAGCGCCCTTATCGTGGCGCGTCTCTATGCTGAAAATGTGCCGGTTGCGGGGATCGACCGGATCCGTTTGAACCAGCCGCTGGTGGTGCAGGATATGCTGGCTGCGGTCCGGTTTGTTTTACAGCCCCATGATGATCTTAATCTGGCTTCGCTTCTGGTCTCCCCGCTTCTGGGCTGGTCGCAGGAAGACCTACTGGCGCACGGCTATCGCGGAGACGCGCATAAGCATCAGAGTCTGTGGGAGTTTCTTCGCACGCAGGATACGCTTGCAGAGCAGATCGAACCGCTGAGGGCATTGCTCAATATGGCGGATTTCAACACGCCATATCAGTTTCTGGAAACCATTGTGTCCGGACCGATGCAGGGGCGCAAGAAGCTGACGGCGCGGCTTAGCCATGCTGCGCTTGATCCGTTGGAAGAGTTGCTAAACACCGCGCTTGCTTTTGAACAGGACCATATCCCGACGTTACAGGGCTTTCTCGACTGGTTCGACCGCGGCGATGTAGAGATTAAGCGTGACCAGTTAGAGGGCGGCAATGAAGTGCGCTTGATGACTGTCCACGGTGCAAAGGGCCTGCAGGCACCTTTGGTCATCCTCGCCAACGCGACGTTTAATCCGGACGAAAAGAAGGGGCGCGGCTTTGATCTTTCCGATCCCAGGCAGCCCGACAACAGCCCTGAATATCCTGTTGTGCCGATCCGGAAACCGGAACGCACAGGACTACTTGACGCCTATGCAACCAAAGCGGACGCGCGGGAGCGGCATGAGCATTGGAGGCTGCTTTACGTCGCGATGACCCGCGCCGAAGAGCATTTGGTGGTTGCCGGGAAACTGGGGCCAAAGACAAAAGGCGAGGTGCCGCAGCAAAGCTGGTATTATGCTGTGGAGCAAGGTTTGACCGCGCTGGGAGCGGAAGAAACAGATTCTCTTCGGTGGCTTAGCCAGCGCACTTATGGCGGGATGAATATCGGCGGCGCGCCGGCGGCTTCTTCCGTAAAGAGGCAAGAAATAAGCGCTAGAGTGCCAGCCACGTTTCCCGAATGGATATTTGCGCCTGCCCCTAAGGAAGCGCGGCCACCTCGGCCATTGACACCTTCCGATCTTGGCCCCGATACAGTCACCAACCCGCCGCCTGCAAAGACTATGCGAGCCGCAGCAGAGCGAGGAAAACTGCTTCACAACCTGTTTGAGCGTCTGCCCGATATTGCGCCCGAAAAGCGGGCAGATGTTGCGGACAGGTGGCTTGAGAGGCAAAAGCGGGTGAGGGATGCAAAGGATCGTCAGGATCTTGTCGCCACAGCTTTATCGGTATTGGATAATCCGCAATGGGCGGACCTATTCTCGCCTGAAAGTTTTGCCGAAGCGCCTATTGCTGCGGTTGTCGATCAGCATGTAATTTCAGGGACAGTAGACCGCTTGCTGGTCACTGACGATCTGATCACGGTGGTCGATTTCAAAACGGGCCGGGTGGTTCCGCAAACTGCGGACGAAGCGCCGATAGCCTATCTTCGCCAGATGGCCGCTTATGTTGCCGCACTTGAAAAAATCTTTCCGGGCCGTGCGATAAAAGCGGCTTTGCTCTATACTCATGAACCTCGTTTGCTGGAGCTTTCTGCCGGACTTGTAGAGGGGCACAAGCCTGCCATCAGCAATATGGGCAGCAACATTGGCAACAATCCAGGCTTTGAGCGCCTATGAAAAAGCTTTTGCGGCAAGTGCTTGAGCAATGAAGCCTGTGCGCCTAAATAGAGTGTGAACCAGTAAAGGAGGCCAGCTATGGCTACAAAAGCAATTACCGATGAGAGTTTTGAACAAGATGTTTTGAAAGCTGACGGCCCTGTGCTTGTCGATTTCTGGGCGGAATGGTGCGGCCCTTGTAAGATGATTGGCCCTGCACTGGAAGAAATCAGCGACGAATTGGGCGAGAAAGTCACCATCGCAAAGCTCAACATCGACGATAGTCCCAACGCGCCAGGTAAATATGGCGTGCGCGGGATTCCAACGATGATCCTGTTCCACAACGGAGAGCCGGTGGAAACAAAAGTGGGCGCAGCGCCGAAGAGCCAGCTCAAATCCTGGCTCGAAAGCAGCTTGCCAGCTTAATCGCTGAAAACATGTCCTAATCGCTCGGCCGCTTCATCCCATAATTTTGGTGATGAGGCGCCGAGCAATCCGGTCTTACGGTCTGCGGGCCGGTAAGCATCTCCGTTCCATCGCGCTGCCTTGCCGCCTGCTTCATTGAGGAACAGGATGCCCGCCGCATGATCCCATGGCAACGTCCGCTCGAATGTCGAGATATGGTTTGTGCCCAGCGCCAGGCGCGGATATTGTTCGGCTGCACAGCGCGGAATATCAACAATCTGATAATGACCGTCGGCTGCTGCTAACAGCTTTTGACGGTAATGCGGGGTCATGTAACTCGTGGCCAGCGCGGCAACGGGTTTGGATACTGGCTCTTGTGAAACGCTCATCCTTTTATCGTTGATAAACGCTCCTTGCCCCTTTGCGGCAAAGCACATGCGGTCTTTTAAGGGGTCATATAACCAGGCTGCAACGGTCTCGTTTGCTTCTGACAGGGCGACAATGATCCCGAATGGCGGCTTGCCAGCAGCAAAATTTCCGGTGCCGTCAATGGGATCAATGATCCACGTCTGATCCGCCGCAAGATGCTCCAGGACAGAAGGATCGTGCTCACTTGCCTCTTCCCCGACAATCGCGGCGGCGGGGATAAGGGCTCCAAGCTCCTGACCCAGCATATCTTCGCTCAGCCTGTCGGCGACTGTCACTATATCACCGGGATATTTCTCTTTAATATCAGATAGTTGAAGGTTCTGATAATGAGGCAACACGATGTCCCGGGCGACTTGACGAATGATGCTCTGGACAGATTCGTAAACCACCTAAAGTGTCTCCATTCGTTCCATCTACCCGCGATGATTACCGCTGTCTCAGCTTCTATAATCGGCGTTTATGCTAATATACCCATGGGTCAAATCACAGGTCCAGACAGTCGCTTTCCCGCTGCCCAGCCCAATATCAACGCTGATATCAATCTCGCTACCCCGCAGATGAGCCGCGACCGGCTCTTCGTCATAATCGGGAACGACCAGCCCGTCTCTCGCCACTGTAACACCGCCAAACCCAATGGATAGCTTGTCACGGTCCGCCGGTTCTCCAGCCTTACCGACCGCCATAACGACCCGGCCCCAATTGGCGTCTTCGCCGGCAATCGCGGTCTTCACCAGCGGAGAATTGGCAATGGACAAAGCAATCCGCTTGGCACTGTCATCGGATGTAGCTCCGGTTACCGCAACCTCGATAAACTTGGTAGCCCCTTCGCCATCACGAACAACAAGCTGCGCCAACTGCAGACAAAGATCGTTTAAAGCCGCCTGAAAAGCATCTGCGCCAGGATCATCAAACGAGTTCAAGGCACGAGCATCATTCTGCCCTGTAGCAAAAGCCAGAACAGTATCACTGGTAGAAGTATCACTATCGACCGTAATACAATTGAAGCTCTTCTGCGTCGCAGCGCTCAACATCTCTTGCAAAAAGCCTGCATCAACATTCACATCGGTAAAGATATAACCGAGCATTGTCGCCATATCTGGCGCGATCATACCCGACCCTTTGATGATGCCGTTAAGATGCACGGTTTTGCCACCGATTACGGCGCTGGCAGTCGCCATCTTGGGAAAGGTATCGGTGGTCATTATGGTTGCAGCAGCTTGTTCCCAGCTACATGGTTCGGCACCAAAAACGGCAGTCAGACCGCTTTCAGCTTTGTCTTTGGGAAGCGGAACGCCAATAACACCAGTTGAGGAAACGAATATTTCTTCCTCTTTGCAGCCCAGATGCTCACTCGCCAGTGACAGTATGAGCTGAACGGCTTCTTTTCCCTTGCTTCCAGTAAACGCATTGGAATTACCAGCATTGACCACAAGAGCGCGTGCTGTGCCATTTGCTAAAGCATTCCGGCACCATTCCACTTCCGGCGAAGGGCATTTACTTTGAGTCAGCACGCCGGCCACAGATGTTCCTTGTGCCAGTTCGACATAAGTAAGGTCACAGCGGTCCCATTGTTTATATTGTGCGCGGGCACTGCGACAAGTCACTCCGGAAATAGCTGGGAGTTCGGGGAAATGCGCCGGTGCAAGAGGGGATATGGTTTCTGACACTTAACTTGCCTTTATCTATTGGTTTGCTAAAAAGCCTGCAACCTCACAGGGCCTTATTGATGAACGTCTATATTGCAAGTTTTATGTTGCTGCTTTTCAATGCAGTTGGTGTTCATACGCCAGCTGCTGCTGTGGCGACTGAAACAGCTGATAATCAGGATGTCTCTCTGACTGAAACAGCGGCGTCACTGGACTGGGATGGTGTCGAACGTGCATTGATGCAGACATCTTCGCCTGCTCCTGTACGGATTGCTTCTACAGATAGTACAAGGCCGATCTGGCCAGTTTTACCAGTCGCAGAGACAATCGGCGACAAGCTTGAGCATGAAGAAGGCGCTCCCTAGCCAACCTTCTGGGCAATCATGACATTGATTTGCCCACAATCCTTATTAAATGCACATGGAAACGGGCTTTTGATATGCCTATTATCCAACCATCATCAAACATATTCAAATATCGGAATTCGACATGCTCGCCCGCCTTACCAAATCTTTTTTCGGATCAGCTAATGACCGCTACGTAAAATCAATCATGAAAGTGGTTGATCAAATCAATGCTTTTGAACCGGAAATTGAAGTATTGAGCGATGACGAACTAGCTGCAAAAACACCTCATTTCCGTGACAGGGTAGCTAATGGGGAAACGCTGGACGATATTTTACCGGAAGCATTTGCTGTTGTGAGAGAGGCTGCAAAGCGGACACTGGGCCAGCGTCATTATGATGTGCAGTTGGTTGGCGGTATCGTTCTGCACCGCGGTGAGATTTCCGAAATGCGTACCGGTGAAGGTAAAACTCTGGTCGCGACGTTGGCCTGTTACCTTAATGCCATCGAAGGCAAAGGCGTTCATGTTGTGACTGTGAACGACTATCTTGCTCGCCGCGACGGCGAATGGATGAGCCAGGTCTATAATTTCCTTGGCATGAGCGTCGGAAGTATCATTCCGAATATTGACGAAGATCAGCGACGTGCTGCCTATGCAGCCGACATTACCTATGGCACAAACAACGAGTTCGGCTTTGATTATCTGCGCGACAATATGAAACATGACCGCAGCCAGATGGTCCAACGGCCTTTCAACTTTGCGATTGTCGATGAGGTGGATTCAATCCTGATCGACGAAGCGCGGACGCCGCTGATTATTTCGGGACCAACGGATGACAAGTCCGATCTTTATATATCTGTAAATGAGGTGGTTCAGAATATTACCGAAGAAGATTATGAAAAGGACGAAAAAAGCCGCAACATTTCCCTGACAGAAGAGGGAACAGAGAAAGCGGAACGGCTACTTGAAGAGGCGGGACTGCTAGTTGGCAGCAATCTGTATGATTATGAGAATACGCAGGTCGTCCATCATCTGAATCAGGCCTTGATGGCGAATGTTATGCGTAAGCGTGACACGGATTATATTGTAAAGGACGGCAAAGTTGTCATCATTGACGAATTTACCGGTCGTATGATGGACGGAAGGCGCTGGTCCAATGGCCTGCATCAAGCTGTAGAGGCCAAAGAAGGCGTGCGGATTGAGCCGGAAAATCAGACAATGGCATCCATTACCTTTCAGAACTATTTCCGCATGTATCCGAAATTATCGGGCATGACCGGAACGGCGGCTACAGAAGCAGCAGAATTTTTCGAAATATACAAAATGAACGTCGTGACAATCCCGACTAATAAACCGGTTCAACGGATTGATGAAAATGACGAATTTTACAAAAATACGCATGATAAATTCGCTGCCATTGCAAAAACTATCAAAGAGCATAGCGAAAAGGGCCAGCCTGTATTGGTCGGTACAGTGTCTATCGAAAAATCAGAGCTATTGTCTGAATTCCTGAATAAGGAAAATGTCCCGCATAATGTTTTGAACGCCCGCTTTCATGAACAGGAAGCGCATATTGTGGCACAGGCTGGTCGTCCTGGCGCTGTTACCATTGCGACCAATATGGCAGGACGCGGCACCGATATTCAGCTTGGGGGAAATATTGAATTTCGTATCGAGCAGGAATTGGCCGATATGGAAGAAGGGCCGGAACGCGACAAAGCCGTTGCCAAAATCGAAGAGGAAGTCCGGGCTCTGCGTGAACAGGTACGAGAGGCCGGAGGTCTATTCGTACTAGGCACAGAGCGGCACGAAAGCCGCCGTATCGATAACCAGTTGCGTGGACGGTCAGGACGTCAGGGTGATCCTGGCTTAAGCCGCTTTTACCTTTGTCTGGAAGATGACCTTCTGCGGATCTTTGGCACAGAAACAATGTTCGCCAGAATGATGAACAAAAATCTGGAAGATGGCGAAGCCATAGGTGGGAAGTGGTTGTCAAAAGCCATTGAGACGGCACAGAAGAAGGTTGAAGCCCGTAACTATGAAGCGCGTAAGCAGGTTGTCGAGTATGATGACGTGATGAATGACCAGCGCAAAGTAATTTATGAGCAGCGCTCCGAAATCATGGATGCTGAAACCGTTGGCGATATTGTAGAAGATATGCGTCAGGAAACCGTCAATGCTATTGTGGCGGACAGTTGCCCGCCTGATAGTTATCCTGAACAATGGAATATAGAGCAGCTTAAAACCCGCGTTGAAGAAGTATTGGGTTTGACACCTGACATTGAATCGTGGCTACAAGAAGATGCGGTTGATCCGGAACTTGTCGAAACGCGGATTGCAGAATTAGCCAACGCAGATTTCAATGCAAAAGTGGAGCAGATCGATCCGGAGATTTGGATCCAGATTGAAAAATCAATATTGCTGGAATCGCTCGATCATCATTGGAAAGAACATCTCGCTACGCTTGATGCACTGAGGCAGGTGGTGTTTCTGCGAGCTTATGCTCAAAAGAAACCTCTAGATGAATATAAGCAGGAATCATTCGGCCTTTTCGAACGCATGCTGGAAGTTATCCGTGAAAGCGTAACCAAAACTCTGGCAACCAGTCAATTTCATCGTCAGGATCAAATTCAGGTGCCGGAATTGCCGGAACTCCCTGATTTTCTGACGACGCATATAGACCCGTTGACAGGCGAAGATGACAGCAATGACGTTGATGGAGGCACCTTAGGCACCATCCCGGCAGGTTTGCCGCCACGGCAGTCAGGACCTCTTAATAACCCTGCTGAAAGTTTTGAAGACGGAAAAGTAAGCCGTAATGCTCCATGCCCATGTGGTTCGGGTCGCAAATACAAGCATTGTCACGGCAAATATTAGGTTTCTAGGATAGCCTCTCCGTAAGCGTTGAGCGCTAACGGAGAGGCTATAGCAGTAGCCCCGTCTATCTCTTGCTCATTGGCGAATAAGTCGCTGCGACCGTACTTAAGACGTTAGACGTTCATCGTACATAAGCCTGTCACCGCGCGCAGTAAGCTGGGAGCGGTTTTGTTCAAATTATAATTGATAATATTTGTGAAAAGTCTTTAGCGACCCACCTACTTTCAAATGAGCATATATATCAGCAAAATTTGAAAGTGGCTCCCCGGGACGGATTCGAACCATCGGCCAATCGATTAACAGTCGATTGCTCTACCACTGAGCTACCGGGGAACAGGTGCGATTTGCATCACAACGAGCGCGGCTATAGCAACGTCATTCGCACCGGGCAAGCCATCAAACAACAAATTGTTCCATTGCAATCCGATCGTCCAACGCATGTTCCGGATCGAACAACATTGTCAGGGTCTGGCTTCGGTCAACGGAGATGGTCACTTTTGCAATATCACGTACTTCCTGTTGGTCACCAACCGCACTTACTGGCCGTTTTTCGGGGTTTAGGACCGTGATCTTAATAGACATAGTGTCTGGTAATATCGCGCCTTTCCAGCGGCGTGGCCGGAATGGACTGATTGGAGTCAATGCAAGTAAATTGGATTCCAGCGGCAATATTGGCCCGTTGGCAGACAGATTATAGGCAGTCGACCCCGCTGGTGTCGCGACCAAAACGCCATCACAGACAAGCTCTTCAAGCATGATTCGGTTATTAACCTCGATAACCAACTTTGCCGTTTGCCGAGTCTCTCTCAGCAAGGATACTTCGTTTATGGCTGGAAGCACGAAACTGGCGCCGGAAAGTGTTTCGACCTCCATTTTCAGCGGTCTGACTTTGAAAGGCCGAGCTGATTCGATCCGTTTGACCAGATCTTCTTCGTGCCAGTTGTTCATCAGAAAGCCGACAGTGCCGAGGTTCATTCCGTAGACCGGCTTGATTAGATTGCGATTGAGCATTTGATGCAGGGTTTGCAGCATGAATCCATCGCCGCCCAGTACCACAACCTGATTGGCATCCTCGACCGAAACCCAATCCATTAGTGGCTCAAGCTTTTTTCCAGCCTCTTGCGCTTGCGGCGTGGGAGAGACGACTAGCGCCCATTTTATTTCATTCATCCGCCCGTAACGTTCATATGACGCTCCAATATTTCTGCGGACCCGTACAATTGATCGTTAAACTCATGCCGTAATGGTTTGAGTTTCAATGCTTTACTAAGCAATTGATCGACAGCCCCAACGCCTTCATTACGCACAGCGGCACGTAAATCAACATGTGCGTTATGGCCCAGGCACATAAATATCTTGCCATCGGTGGTCAGACGTAGACGGTTGCAATCATCACAGAAATTATGGCTAAGAGGTGTAATCAGGCCCAATCGTAGTCCTAGTGGCTCAACGGCCATATACCGGGCCGGTCCAGCGCTTCTGTGTTCTATCGGGCTTAAGGAATAATGATTAGACAGCGGGGCGATAAATTCTTGTGCAGAAATATGTTCCAGCTTTCTATCTGCTCCGACATCCCCCATCGGCATTGTTTCGATCACCGTCAAGTCGTGGCCTTCTTCGGCGCAATATTCCACCATGGGTATCAGGGCATCCTGATTAAAATCACGCAGAGCGACCATGTTTATTTTAACGCGGATACCGGCGTGTTTGGCGGCTTTAATGCCTGCCAAAACTTCTGCCACCTTGGCCCCGCGCGTTATTTCTGCAAATTTATCGGGATCCAGAATATCCAGACTGACATTGATCCGACGAACATTATTGACGGCCAGATGTTCGGCATACTCGGTTAGCAACGATCCGTTTGTTGTCAGAGTCAGCTCATCAAGCTCCCCGGTTTCGACCTTTCGGCCAAGACGCTTGATAACGTCCTGCATATCGCGTCTGACAAGGGGTTCGCCGCCCGTTAAGCGGATTTTCTTTACGCCATGGCTGATAAACCGTTCTGCAATCAGGCAGATTTCTTCGAGTGTCAGCAGTTCGTTCTTTGGCATGAACGTCATTTTCTCGGACATGCAATATTGGCAGCGGAAATTGCATCGGTCTGTGACCGAGATACGAAGATAGTCAATTTTGCGGCCGAATCCGTCTAGCATGATGTCGTTCCGTTCAAAAGTTTAGGCAAAGCGTAACGTTTTGTTGAAGGGCAAGCAACGGCCTATAAAGGATTTGGCTTTATGCAAATTTCAATCGTTGTCAGACAGACGAGCAACGTAAAGCAGGGGCATATTCAAGTTATTAAAGAAGCTTCATCCTATTTGGATCAGAAAGACGCTAAGCATTTATTTCTATTGTCTTTTAATGATCGTGATCCGTTGGCAGCAAAAATCTCTGCTCTCGGATGGCGGGTAAGCTCTGCCCGGCGGGGAGAAGGAGTACAGGGACGTTTTTGGGCTTCAAGTTCGTTGATTGCGGTTGTGGATGTGCGTGATGCAAGTGAGGATGGATTGCATGCCATATCAAAAATTGCAGCGGGCATGGATAATAGCGGCATTGCGATTCTCGCTCTGGCTGATCAAGCGGAGCAAGATGGTATAGCGGCGAAATGCCATGAGGCAGGTGCTACCCATTTCTTGGACATTACCAATCCGCATGCCGATTTGCAGCAGGCACTAAATTTTGCCTATCGTTATGTGGAAAATATCCGCGGCGGCAGAGAGGCTACCCGACATTTAAATAAGTTTCTGTCGCAAGTTGACGAACAATGGTCTTTTTCCAAAGTGGCGCTGGATCAGGCTCAGATCAGTAACAAGTTAAGAAATAATCTGAGCAATATCGACTTTAACCGCTACCCGGTAACAGGAATCTACCGGACTTTATCGGGGGAAGAACGGTCCCGCGTTCGCGGAGCTATGGGGCGGCTAAAGACAGGGTCTGCTCAGGCCGCTGTGACGCATTATCTCAATGGTGAAAAGGTCATTCATCACCTACATGACACAGGAACCAGTGTGCACGGGCGCTTAGAACGGCTGATCGCGGATGACAGTGAACATGATTTGCCAGAGAATGGCTGGGCAGGGCGCGACCTGTTATCTGGCCTGCGTAATGGATCCGTGGCCAGAAACTGGATTCGCAGTCGCTTAGAACGCGGCGACAGAGTGGCTGTTATAATCTTTGGCGTGCGAAATTTCGGCACTATCAACTCAGCCTATGGCAGATCGGTTGGTGATGAAATCATGCGTCAGATCGGTCAGCGTCTTATGGCGGAAACAATCCATCTCCCGTCCGATAGCTGTATAACCGCAAGGATGGATGGTCAGAATTTTATGGTCGCCCGGATATGTGAAAATTCACCGGAAGGTGAAACGGAAAAGTCCTTTGATTATGCTAAGAAACTCTTGGCTCGAAACTTCGGTCCGGTTGCTGTTAAGGGCCGAGACATAAGCTTGGTTGCATGCGCTGGCATTGCAATAGAGCAGGGTTCTAGAGACGAGAGCCTGCTTATCCGGTGCGCAGGTTTGGCTTTGGCAGAGGCGATGGTTGCCGGCGCTTCTCCGATCAAATTATGCGGTTCGTCCGAAGCCG
>JADMKQ010000123.1 GCA_015478735.1 Sphingorhabdus sp.
GCGGTTATTCGTGATCGTCACGGTCTTGCGCAATTCGCTCACGCATCTGTTCCCAGGATTTCGGACGCAACGCTGATATATTTTTGCCCGGCTTCCTTGGCAGCGGCCACGGCATCTTTCACGTTCATACATTTGCGCGCACCATCCAGACGGATGAGCATGGGCAGATTGACGCCGGCGATGACTTCGACCTTGCGCTTGTCCATCAGCGAAATAGCAAGGTTGGACGGTGTACCGCCGAACAGGTCGGTCAGGATGATGACGCCGCCGCCATCATCAACCTTTGCGATGGAGTCGGCAATTTCCTGACGCCGCTGTTCCATGTCGTCATGCGGGCCGATGCAAACGGATAAAATCCCTCTTTGCGGGCCAACAACATGTTCCATGGCCGTTATAAATTCCACGGCCAAGCGGCCATGGGTAACAAGAACCAAACCGATCATTGCTATTAAATACCCTTGTTTCTTCCGTTTAAATCCTGAATCGCCTCTAACGCTTCCATAGGGCGTGATGCCAGATTGCGATGGACGACAGTGGGGGAAAATCCGGCCTCATGCAACCTTTTGCTAAGCATCTCGGCAATATGTACCGATCTGTGACGTCCGCCGGTGCAACCTATACCAATATTCACATAGGCTTTACCCGCCTTGATATATTTGGGCAGCAGGAATGTCAGCATATCTTCGAACTTGTCCAATGCTTCGGCATAGGCGGGATCATGGGCGATATATTCCCCGACCGGCGCATCCAGCCCGGTCAGCAGTTTTAAATTCGGCTCCCAGAACGGGTTGGACAAAAAACGGACATCGAACAACAGGTCGATATTGCTGGGCAAGCCGCGTGAAAAGCCGAAACTCGTGATGGTCACTGTTGTTGTTTCGGTGTTTTCCAGGCTGAACTCGCCGCGAATCTGCTTTTGCAGATCGTTGGTGGATAGCGTGGTTGTATCAATAACATGGTCTGCCCACCGGCGGATGGGTTCGAACTTGCTACGCTCTGCCGCAATGCCCTCTTTCGCTGGCCGGTCAAGGGCGAGGGGGTGCCTGCGCCGGGTCTCGCTATAGCGGCGTTCCAGTTCGCTGCCCGCGCAATCAAGATAAAGCATTGAGATATGATAATTGTCGCTCTTTTGCAGCTTCTTGATGCCCTCGATCAGGTTGGCATGATTAAACCCGCGTGTCCGGCTGTCAAAGCCAAGCGCGAGCGGGGGGTCTGCATCGGTGCGTGAACTGGACGGTGGAGTTTTCAGCAGCCGTTCGACCAGACGGATGGGGAAATTGTCGATGGTTTCCCAGCCAATATCCTCAAGCGTCTTCAGCGCCGTTGTCTTTCCCGCGCCCGACAGGCCGGTGACCAGCAAAACATGCTTTTTCGTCGACACGATTATGCGCCTTCCGCCCGCTGCAACAGACGCTTTAACGCCATTTCGACTTTAATCGGCGCGCTGGCCTCAATAGGATTAATGGCAATGGTCGGAACGTTGATTGTCATGATTGTCTCTGTCTGGCTATCCATCGGAAAGCGCTCAATTTGTGATTTTAACTGCACCTGGAGCATGAGCGGAATATTCGATACATGCTCGCAGTCAAAAATGCCCAGTGAACGCACCTCCATTTTCCCTGCGATTCTGGCAGGTGCTTCCATCATTATCTGGCTATCATGACGCCAAAGGTCAACATAGTCATCACAGATAAGAATCGCCCCCCGGTCAATGAGCCGTAAAGCAAGGTCGGATTTGCCGGAATTGGATGGTCCGGATATCATGATGCCTGCGCCAGTTATGGCGACACAGCTTGCATGGCGTGTCTCTTTATCCACGAGTCAGGCTATATCATATTTCGGCTTTGGGCAGGCGAATTTCGAAACATGCCCCTTGCTGGCCATCCGGACGGTCAATGGCCATGATCGTGCCGTCATGCCCTTCGATAATCGTTTTGGCGATGGCAAGGCCAAGGCCGCTATGCTTGCCAAACTCCTCGCCCGATGGCCTGTCGGAATGGAAGCGTTTAAAGATATTCTGGCGGTGTTCCTCTGCTATGCCCGGTCCCTGGTCCGCGATCTGGATGACAACTTCCTCGGCGTCGGGCGTGGCCAGTATTTCGACCAGTCCGCCTTGTGGTGAAAAGGATACCGCATTGTCCAGAATATTGCTGAACACACGTTCCAGCCGGTCATCATCGCCCATGACCATGGCAACGCCGCGGCCCGGACGCGCAAAGGCGATTGTTACGTCTTTATTGGTTGCGCGCTGTTCGCGGACCGCAAGTAGCTGATCCATCATTTTACCGACATCGACCAGCTCGAACTTGGTCCTTGCCAGCTCGGCATCCACGCGGGACGCTTCGGATATATCGTTGATAAGCCGGTCAATGCGCCGCACGTCATCATTGGCTACTTCCAGCAACCGGTTGCGTAGTTCCGGATCATCGACTCGTTCCAGACTTTCCAAAGCCGAGCGCAACGAGGCGAGGGGGTTTTTGATTTCATGGCTGACATCAGCGGCAAAGGCTTCGGTCGCGTCAATGCGATAGCGCAAGGCAGTGCTCATATCAGCCAGTGCGCGGGCAAGCTGCCCGATTTCATCACGCCTGCCCGGCATCCGCGGCACGGTAATTTCCGGAGCCCGGCCCAGCCTCACACGGATTGCCGCCCGCGCCAACTTACGTATCGGGCGCACGATTGTCCGCGCCAGGAATAAGGATAATAATATCGAAACAATGGCAGTGAGAAAGATAACCTGAACAACGTTTGTGCGCTCTGCCCGGACAATGCGCGTAATATCCCGCGCGTTACTGGTGAGCAACAGGACATGGCCGCTGGTCTGCACGAGCGATGCGGAAATGATGACCGGGGTGCGGTCCGGTGCATAGCGGACATCGCTGTCGGTTGTTTGCGTATTCGAGAGTGAATTTATCACCGGCCAGGCGGAAGCAATGTCTTCTTCTGGTTCTTCAAAATCAAACACTGGCGCGCTAAGCACCAGGAAATCCACCGACTTGTCGAGCGCTCTGGCAACATCTTTGCGCCAGGGTTCCTCTTCGGGGTCCCTGAATTCATAGGTCGGCTTTGCCAGCTCGAAACTGTCGGCGATTTTCACTCCGTTTTCATCGTAAAGCCGCAAGCGGGCCTCCAGATGGGATGCAAAGTTCACCAGAAGGTCATTGCGGTTGGCGGGTGTTTGCATCTCCAGTGCTTCACTGATGATCCGGGTTTGCATGCGGGCCTGATAGAGCCGCTCTCCGGTGAGTTCATCGCGGTAATTGTCGAGGTAAAACAGACTGCCGGCAAGCAAGGCTATCGCCACGATGTTGACTGCCAATATGCGCGTGGTCAGCGACGCGCCGGTCGTCCAGCCGCGCGGGCCCAGGCCGTCGTCACTCCTCGGCAAATCGATATCCGACGCCGTAGAGGGTTTCGATC
>JADMKQ010000124.1 GCA_015478735.1 Sphingorhabdus sp.
AAAACTGCTGGGCCGACATGACGAGGGTGCAGGAACACAAAGCCGCGCACAGCGTTTGGCCCAGTTAGTCGACCAACTAACAGACAGTCAAAATCTGCACCCCCATCATGACGGCTTGGACTTATTTCTGGCCCGCCTGGCCAAGCGTTCGGGGCTTTCGGTTGACCAGTTAATTCTGTTCACGGCCGAACCGAATATGACACGGCTTGTTCTGACTATGCGTGCAGTAAACCTGCCTGCTCAGCAAGCCTTGTCAATATTCGCAGTGCTGGAGGGCGGCGGAAAACTGCTGACAGTAGCATCCTATAACGAGATTGATCGCAGCCAGGCAGCGGCTTTAGTCAAGAAATGGTCGAGCAATACGCTTTATCAGGATGCTCAGTATCAGCTCAATGCCCATTATACAGGACTGTCCGAGGAATGATGGCTCCCGGCAATCTGACGGAGCCGGTTCGCGGGAAACTGGATGCCGATGGTCGTTTGATCTCGGCAGACCCGCCTTTACTGCACCTGCATTTGCAGGCTGGAGGTCACGAAAATGGTCCATTGGCTTTGCCACAGCTGGCAAGTCTGTGCCGGTTAAGCCGCAAACTAGATATGGTTCTGTCCCGTCCAGTGCAAGCGGCGGATGATGACTATCTGATCAACATGTGGGTGAAAATCCGACCGCAATATGGGGACGATCAGGGCGGTGTTGCTATAAGCATTATTGACTGGAAGGAAGCTCCTGCGCCGGGTTCCAATATCGGATCAGTTGATCGGCAACTTGATTTTGGAAGGCTAACCGGCCGAGCCTCTATCCGCACGGACGCGTCTTTGCGGATCATGGGGTTGGCATTGCCGGGAGATCTGGAGGCGGTAGAGAAATATATCGGGCAATCGTTGCTGGACGTTTTCGACTTTGTGGCTCCGTCTAAACAAACTGTGCTGGTCGAATCTATATCTGAGCGCCAGCCGGTTAGAGCCCAGCATGTCCGTCAGAAATATGGTAAGCAATCTTCTTACATCCTGTCTGGTCAGCCTTTGATCGATAATGACGGCCTGTTTTCCGGTTATCGCTTCACGCTTGAACTGGATGAGGATCAGGAAGCGAAAGAAAACATTGTTGCGCTTGCACGTGGTGGCGGGAAAAGCGGTTTAATCAGTGACTCGCTTTTCGGTTCCCATTTGGGCCCAGCCTTGCGCCAGCCTTTGGGTAAAATCATAGCGAATGCCGAAACAATCGGCAGCCGTCTGGAAGGACCTTTGCGCGGGGATTATTCCAATTACGCCAAGGATATTGCATCTGCGGGCCGTCACCTGATGGATCTAGTTAACGACCTGTCTGACTTGGAAGCGATCCAACGGTCCAGCTTTACGGTTGCGGCGGATAATATTGATCTGGTCGATATGGCGCACAGGGCCGCTGGTTTGCTTGCAGTAAAGGCGGCAGATCATCAGATACGTATTGACCTACCCGGTAAAGATCTCAAAGTCCCGGCAAAGGGCGAGTTTCGCAGGGTCTTACAGATATTAGTCAACCTGATCGGCAACGCGATCCGTTACTCCCCCGACGGTTCGGTGATAAAATTATGCGTGAACCAAGAAGACGAGTTTTCTACGATCACCGTGCGCGACCAAGGCGATGGTATCGCCCCTGAAGACCAGCAGAAGATTTTCGAAAAATTTGAAAGACTAGGCCGCTCCGGTGATGGTGGTAGTGGATTAGGCCTTTTCATCTCTCACCGCTTGGCCGACGCGATGGATGGTAGCCTGACCGTAGAAAGTGCCGTCGGTAAAGGTGCCAAATTTAAGCTGAGCTTACCGTCACGGAAAATATAGAGCGGCATCTCACATAAAAAAGGGAGCAATTACGCCCCCTTTTTCAAACAATTTTCTCAGACTTACCGTTCGCCGATTTTGACATAATCACGATGCGTCGGCCCAGTGTAAAGCTGGCGAGGGCGGCCGATACGTTGGCCGGGATCGGAAATCATTTCGTTCCACTGTGCGACCCAGCCAACAGTCCGGGCCAAGGCAAATAGAGCAGTGAACATGGATGTCGGGAAGCCAATGGCCGACAATATGATCCCGGAATAGAAATCGACATTCGGGAAGAGCTTCTTCTCGATGAAATATGGATCGTTGAGCGCCATATCTTCCAATTGCAGAGCAACGTCAAAGACCGGATCGGATACATTCAGCGCTTCAAAGACTTCGCGGACGGTTTTCTGCATGACGGTCGCACGAGGGTCGTAATTTTTATAAACGCGGTGGCCAAAGCCCATCAGGCGGAATGGATCATCCTTGTCTTTTGCACGCTTGATGTATTCGGGAATACGGTCAGGATGGCCAATTTCATGAAGCATGTTGAGAGCCGCTTCGTTGGCTCCGCCATGGGCAGGACCCCACAGACAAGCAATGCCGGCAGCGATACATGCAAACGGGTTAGCACCCGAAGAGCCGGCTAGACGCACGGTGGAGGTCGAAGCATTCTGTTCATGGTCGGCATGGAGGATGAATATCCGGTCCATGGCTTTTTCAATAACCGGGTTAACTTCATAAGGCTCTGCCGGAACACCGAAAGTCATCCGCAGGAAATTGCCGGTATAGCTTAGATTATTGTCCGGATAGAGTGGGGGCTGACCAACCGCATATTTATAGGCCATGGCAGCAATGGTCGGCATCTTTGCGATCAACCGGTGGCTGGCGATCATCCGCTGCTGCGGGTCATTAATGTCGGTGCTGTCATGATAAAATGCAGAAAGCGCACCAACCACGCCGCACATAATGGCCATCGGGTGGGCGTCCCGGCGGAAACCGTTGTAAAAGCCGCGCAGTTGGTCGTGCAGCATGGTGTGGCGGGTAATCGTATTCGTGAAGTCGTCATATTCTTCAGATGTCGGCAATTCACCGCGGAGCAGCAAGTGGGCAACTTCCATAAAGCTGCTATGTTCGGCCAGTTGCTCGATCGGATAGCCGCGGTGGAGCAATACGCCCTCGTCACCGTCGATATAGGTCAGTTCCGATTCGCAGCTAGCAGTGGAAGTAAATCCGGGATCATAGGTAAATGCACCGGTTTGTGCATAAAGTTTCCGGATATCAATGACATCCGGGCCTACGGTGCCCTTCATTACCGCAAATTTGTGATCTTCTCCGTTGAAATTCAATCCTGCGCTATTGTTGCCCACAATATTGTCCTTTCTGTCCTGATTGTTCAGGTTAGTTTTTATGGTCTGCAAGACGATTTAATGACTCTTTCTTACCCAAGAGTATTAGCACGTCAAAAATTCCGGGTGAACTGGTGCTTCCGGTTAAGGCAGCACGCATAGGTTGTGCAAGCTTTCCTAACCCCAATTCAGCAGCCTCTGCTATAGCTTTCACCTTTTCTTCTGTTGCCACGATGGTCCAGTCGTCAAGATCAATCAAAGCAGAATGAATCGATGCAAGCAGTTGCCTTGCGTCAGCATCTAGCAGAACTTGTGCCTTCTCGTCGAGGTCAAGTGGTCGGTTTTTATAGAGAAAAAGGCTATTACTGGCCAATTCGATAAGGTTTTTTGCCCGGCTTTTCAAAACCGGCATGGCCTTGGCCAGCAATTCGCGTTGTGCGGGTGATAATATTATCCCCAGTTCTTTCTCGATCCACGGGACGGTCAATTCGACCAGCGCATTGTCATCGGCATCCCGTATATATTGGCCGTTCAGATTCTGGAGCTTTTTTGCATCAAAGCGTGACGGCGATTTGCCCACACCGGATAAGTCAAACCACTCAATTGCCTGAGCGCGCGAAATAATCTCGTCATCGCCGTGGCCCCAGCCAAGACGCAAGAGATAGTTGAACATCGCATCTGCCATGATCCCCATATCGCGATAGGCATCAACGCCTAGCGCCCCATGACGTTTGGACAGTTTTGCACCGTCATTGCCATGGATAAGTGGGATATGGGCGTAAACGGGCTCTTTCCAGTCCATAGCGCGGATCATCGCCAGTTGCCGAAAAGCATTGTTGAGATGATCGTCGCCGCGAATCAAGTGAGTGACGCCCATATCATGGTCATCCACTACCACGGCGAGCATATAGGTCGGTGTCCCGTCGGAACGCAGAAGGATGAAGTCATCAATCTCGCTATTCTGGACAGAAACTTCTCCCTGCACAGCATCGGTGATTGTCATTTTGCCACCGGTTTCCGTCTTCAGGCGGATAACATAAGGCGCGCCTTCCGGTGCTTCGGAGGGGTCGCGATCCCGCCAGCGGCCATCATAGCGCATCGGCTTTTTCTCTGCTTTTTGCTGTTCGCGCATGGCAGCCAGTTCTTCAGGGGTCGCGAAACATTTATAAGCATTGCCGGAAGCGAGTAACTGATACGCAACCTCTGCATGGCGGGCGGCGCGTTCCGATTGGAAAACTGTTTCGTCATCCCAATCCAGACCGAGCCAATCCAGACCTTCGATAATCGCATCAATCGCTTCCTGGGTAGACCGTGCTTTATCTGTATCTTCGATTCTCAGCAGCGCTTTGCCGCCGTGATGCCGCGCGAACAACCAATTGAACATTGCCGTGCGTGCACCACCGATATGCAAAAAACCGGTTGGTGACGGCGCGAAACGCGTGACGACCTGTTCTGTTTCTTTAAGAGTCACGCCTGAAGTTTTCCTGTGTTAAGTGAATGGGATGCACAGCGGTTTTGATCCAAACAGCCATGGCAAGGCTACCGATTCTATCGGTAATACTACCATTTCTGGTTCGGATGGCACGGCCCTTAGCATGCTGTTTCGTGAACGACAATTCCCCGATTTTATTAGCCATTGGCACAGCCTTCTTTACTGGCATCGCGATATTCTTACCCAGCTTGAAATGCAGTTGGAAAAAGAACGTGATCGTCTCGCTTTATGGGTTCCGGTTGGTGTTGGCATGGGCATCGCGGCATGGTTTTGGCTAGCAAATTCCGCTTTGTGGATGGGTTTCATCGCTCTGTGTGCAGGCCTTGCTCTCTTTGTCAAATCAAGGGATCAGGGCGGCCGAGTCAGCAATGCATTAATCTGGTATCTGATGCTTATGGCTGTCGGCTGCGTGGTAATCTGGATGCGCTCCTGGGCCGTCGCGACGCCGGTTCTGGAGCGTCCTGCGGTGTTCTCCTTTTATGCAGAGGTCGAAGAAACTGAAGTTGTGAGCGCGCGAAATGTTGTGCGATTGACTCTGGCAACACATGGGAAACAGGATTTACCGCCGCGGGTGCGTGTGAATGTATCGATAGACAAGACCGTGTCGGGTTTGCAGGCGAGTGAATCACAAACGAGTGATTTGCTAGTGAGTAATTTACGGGCCGGCACGGTCATACAGTTACGTGCCCGTTTAATGCCGCCGTCCATGCCAAGCTTGCCCGGTGCGTATGATTTTTCACGCCGCGCGTGGTTCATGGGGTTGGGGGCTACCGGAACTTCATTAGGTGATATCCGGATCGTGCAGGCTGCGCCGCCGCCTTCATGGGGGCCGCTTTCATCTATGCCGCAATATCGCCAGATGCTATCCAACCACGTTCAATCCAGCATGACAGACGGAGCAGGCGCCATAGGTGCGACGCTTGCTACCGGGGATCGCGGGGCGATAAGCGATGAAGATGCGGAAGCCATGAGACGTAGCGGATTGGCGCATCTATTATCGATCAGCGGATTGCACGTCACCGCTCTCGTCGGAGCAATCTATCTGTTGGTTTTGCGGACGCTGGCTTTATTCCCTCCTCTGGCACTGCGGTTTCGATTGCCGTTGTTTGCGGCAGGTTGCGCGGCTGTCGGGGCACTGGGTTATACATTGCTCACGGGAGCGGAAGTGCCGACTATCCGTTCGTGTGTAGCAGCGCTTATTGTACTTGCAGCGCTAATCATGGGACGCAGCGCAATAACATTGCGGATGGTTGCAGCGGGTGCATTGTTCGTGCTCATCTTATGGCCAGAATCGCTGGTGGGTCCCAGTTTCCAGCTCAGTTTTGCAGCGGTTACCGCAATTATTGTGCTACATGAGCATCCCAAGGTGCAGACTCTTCTGGCCCGGAGAGAGGAAGGATGGCCTTATCGTTTAGGCCGAATGATAGCGGGTCTATTCCTAACCGGATTGGTCGTTGAACTTGCATTGATACCCATTGCCTTGTTCCATTTTCATAAGACCGGCATTTACGGTTCTTTGGCAAATATTATTGCTATCCCGCTGACAACTTTTGTGATTATGCCACTGGAAGCATTGGCGCTATTACTCGATAGTTTAGGCCTAGGCACACCCGTCTGGTGGCTATGTGAGAAGGCGCTCGGCTTCCTTTTATTTATAGCCCATTATGTGTCCAGCCGCCCCGGTTCTGTTACAGTGATGTCAACCATGCCGCAGTCCGCGTTCGCTTTGCTGATTGTTGGCGGATTGTGGCTATGCCTTTGGAACCAGCGTTGGCGTATCTGGGGGATTATCCCCATCATATTTGGTATAGTGACAATTGGTGCGAGCCGTGCACCAGACCTTTATATTACAGGGGATGGCCGCCATGTCGCCATTCGCGATGACAGGGGAGATCTCGCGATGCTTCGCACACGCAGCGGGGATTTCATCCATAGTATGATTATAGAAAATGCCGGTATAGAGGGAGAAACGATACCGCTGGAACAGTGGCGCGGGGCGGATTGCAATGCAGATAGCTGCTCGGTCACTATAGAAATGGCTGACCGAAGCTGGGTTATTCTCGCCACGCGCAGTTCTTATTATATCCCTGCGCTGGCGCTATCTGCAGCTTGTCGTCGTGCCGATATAGTTATCAGCGAACGCCGCCTCCCGCACAGTTGTCAGCCGCGTTGGTTTAAAGCAGATCGAACATTCTTAAGTCAGACTGGCGGCATGACGATAGATTTGGAGAACCAACGGATAGAAACAGTGTTAAGCCGCTCCGGAAGACATCACTGGACGCGTCTTAATATGCCGGATGATGCGCATCCCAAAAAACCAAATTAAACAGACTCAATTATAACGTCGTAAAAGTCCCGCCATTTTACCCTGTATCTGCACTTCATCAGGACCAAATATCTGGGGTTCATAATCGCGATTGGCGGGATCAAGGCGCACCGAGGAACCTTCCTTGAACAGATATTTGAGGGTTGCTTCTTCATTATGAACCAGTGCCACAACAATTTCGCCATTCCGTGCGGTTTCGGTGCGCTGGATCAGGGCATAGTCACCGTCCAATATGCCGGCTTCAATCATGGAATCGCCAGATACTTCCAGCGCATAATGTTCGCCAGGGCCTAGCAAAGCTGCTGGTACGCTAAGTGCTGTCTGGCCTTCCAAAGCTTCAATAGGCGCACCGGCCGCAATTTTACCATGAAGGGGGATTTCGATTACATCATTGGCGACAATCGAAAGCTCTTTCGCCGGTGCTGACCGTGAGCCGGAGCCAATATTGACGACATTGGACACCGTATTGGCAACTGGAGCCAGAGTTCCACCTTCAGGTAGTTTCGTGACTTCCAGCGCGCGCGCGCGATTAGGGAGCCTCCGCAAAAAGCCGCGTTCTTCCAAAGCGCTGATTAATCGATGAATGCCGGACTTGGATTTCAGCCCTAATGCATCTTTCATCTCTTCAAAAGAGGGGGATACGCCCGTTTCCTCTAAACGGTTATGAATGAAGCAGAGCAGTTCATGTTGTTTCGGGGTGAGCATATTCCATGTCCTTATCGAGAACGAATAAAGAACAATTATGAAACATTTAACAACGAGTCAAGTATATTCAACTTGCCATTTTAAATGGCAATATAGGAAACAGTCGCGCCTATCGGCTGTTCAGGACTGTTGGGTGGGCGGAAAAGCAAGGCGTTTGCAGCGGACAATATTGAAAGCTTGGCGCTGTCCTGGCTGTTGAAAACGTTGATTCCATCTTCATCAACCTTTGCGCGAAGCCACTCGGCGCGCTGCGTTGTGGGGGGCAGGGTGCTACAAGCTTTTGCGGCTTGCATGACTGGCATAGGCGAGTTGGCGCCTGCCAGATAACGGACAAGTGGCAGCAGGAATAAAGTCGCGGTGACAAAAGCAGATACCGGATTACCCGGCAGTGCAAGAACGATACTATTGCCTAGTTTCCCAGCCATTAAAGGCTTGCCTGGCTTCATAGCGATTTTCCAGAAATCCGTCTGTCCACCCAACCGTTCAAATGCCGGTGCAACCAGATCATGATCGCCAACTGATGCTCCGCCTATAGTCACAATGACATCGCAGTCGGAAGCGCTCTCCAAGGCCTCACAGATACTATCCATATCATCTTTTATTCTGTTAATTGAACGTGCTAACACAGGGAGCTGTGATAGCATTGCAAGAATCATGGTATCGTTACTGGCAGGTATCTGGTGCGGCAATGTGTCTGCGCCGGGGGCGACCAGTTCGTCACCTGTGGAAAGGATCGCCACTTTTGGCCGTTGACCGGTGCTAAGGTTGCCTAGCCCCGCCATAACGCCGTGTGCCAGCGCCGCGGGGTTGAGATATGTTCCGGCCTGCAATGCAATATCGCCAGACTTGAAATCGCCCCCCGCGTGGCGAACATGGTGCCCTTGGTCAGGGGAAGGCTCGCTGATAAGACGAATTTTGTCACCGTCGCGCTCGATATTTTCCTGCATCACCACGGTATTTGCACCATCCGGCATTAACGCTCCGGTAAATATTCGCGCCGCTTGCCCGGCCTTTATTGGCGGGCAGGGCGGGCTCCCCGCTCTGCATTCTCCGGCAATTTGCCAAGGTCCGTCGCGGTCCTCAAAGCGGATGGCATAGCCGTCCATAGCGGACATATCAGCCGCCGGTTGGCTGCGTCTGGCGAACATATCCTCGGCAACATAGCGGCCCAGCGCATCGCCAATGGGGATTGTTTCTGCCGGTAAGGGCCGGGCCATGGAAATTAGGCGCTGCTGTGCGTCTTCCAGAGGCAGTAAAGCCTTCAAGCTGGACTTTCGGCGGCGGTCCAGTCTCCTGATTTTCCGCCTGTTTTGGACAGCAGGCGAATATCGCGGATGACCATATCTTTCTGCATCGCCTTTGCCATATCGTAAACTGTTAAAAGGGCAATGGAAGCTGCTGTTAATGCTTCCATTTCCACTCCGGTCTTTCCAGTCAGGCGAGCCATCGTTTCTACCCTGAGCCCGCTACTCTGAAAGTCGAAATCCACAGCCACTTTGCTGAGGGCGAGTGGGTGGCACAGCGGGATCATATCGCTAGTCTTTTTCGCCGCCATGATCCCGGCGATACGGGCAGTGGCCAGAACATCGCCCTTTTTCAAGCTGTTCGCTTTTATCGCTTCCAGAACATCCTGGCTCATATCGATAAAACCTTCGGCTTTCGCCTCGCGCACTGTATTATCCTTGGCGGATATATCAACCATATGCGCGGCGCCTTTGCCATCAATATGGGTGAGTTTGCTCATCAACTTTCCGAACTGCCGGTCAATAGCATACGGGTCGCGGCCTCTATATCATTCTGCCTCATCAACGATTCTCCGACAAGGAACGCGCGTGCTCCCGATTGTGACAATCTCTGGCAATCATCATGCGTAAAAATGCCGCTTTCCGATACCATGATCCGGTCATCTGGAACAAGTTTTGACAGGCGTTCGGTTTGTTCGATACTCGTTTGAAAGGTTTTGAGGTCGCGGTTGTTAATTCCCAAAAGCCTGGATTTCAGTGCCAAGGCCCGTTCAAGCTCCGACTCGTCGTGCACTTCGACCAGAACATCCATGTCCAGTTCTAGCGCCGCCGCCTCAATCTCCTTTGCAAGAATATCGTCCAGCGACGCCATGATGACCAGCACTGCATCTGCGCCAAGCGCCCGCGATTCGGCAACCTGCCAAGGGTCAACCATGAAATCCTTACGCAAGCAGGGCAAATTGCAAGCAGCGCGCGCCGCGACAAGAAATTCATCGGCACCTTGAAAATAAGGTGCATCGGTAAGAACCGACAGACATGCTGCCCCACCGGCTTCATAAGATCGGGCGTGAGTAGGGGGATCAAAATCCTTTCGAATCAATCCTTTGGAAGGGCTTGCTTTCTTAATTTCTGCGATCAACGCAAAACCCGCCTTCGATTTTTCTTCGATAGAGCGGATAAATCCCCGCGGCGGTGATTGCTGCTGTGCCTGTTCTTGCAGGTCCGAAGATGAAACAGCGGAGCGACGTTCGCGGACATGCTCGCGCTTTACCTCACAAATTTCGGTGAGCTTATTCATTTCTTATTCGGCCATCTCTTGTTGGTTAGCGATCCAGCAATCCAGTATGGCATTGGCCAATCCCTTGTCCAGCGCTTCAGCGGCTTCTTCGACGCCTTCTTCCCAGCTTTCGGCCGCCCCTGCGACCATCAAGGCCGCAGCACTATTGAGCAAGACAGCATCGCGATATGCGGATTTTTCGCCTTGTAACAACCTTTTGAGCGCCGCCGCATTAAATACCGCGTCGCCGCCCTCGACCGCACCGGCCTGATGGCTGGGCAAGCCGATATCTTCGGGTGTTATTCGGCTATAGGTAATCGTCTGCCCTTCGATTATCGCAATTTTGGAAGGGCCGGAAATGCTTAGCTCGTCCAGTCCCTCTTCCCCTGAAACGATCATGATTTTTTCATAATCAAGCTGGGCGGCCGCTTCGGCAAAGGTTTCGACAAGGGCGGGTGTGGAAACCCCGATTAATTGCCGCCGAACCCGTGCGGGGTTACAGAGCGGACCGAGCAGATTAAAAATGGTCCTGCGGCCAATATCCTTGCGGATGGCTGCAATAGGTCCCAGTGCGGGGTGATGATGGGGCGCGAAGAAAAACGCGATACCAATTTCGCGCAGGGATAGCTCTCCGCCCGCCGATGCTTTGGCAAGATCAAGGCCCAAGGCTTCCAGTGTGTCAGCCGCACCGGATTTGCTGGATGCAGCGCGGTTGCCATGCTTGGCCATCGGAACATCACAGGCGGCTATGATTAGCGATGTTGCGGTTGAAATATTCAGACTGTTGCTTCCGTCGCCGCCGGTTCCGCATACGTCAATGGCTCCGGCAGGCGCTTCGACAGTGATCATGCGCGCGCGCATTTCCTGTGCCGCCGCTGCAATTTCGGTTGCAGTTTCGCCGCGATCGGACAGCGCGATCAAAAAGGATTTGATGCTGCTGTCATCCACTTTGCCATCCAATATGCCACCAAATGCCGTCCGCGCTTCTGCGGCAGACAGCGGGGTTGTGGGATCGGGGAGGGTGATTGTCATTGTGTTTCTCCTGGCGCCACAGCATTGTGAAGCGGCCGTTTTAGGTCGTCAAAAGCGGCGCGGGTTGCGTCCCCGCCGGATATATAAACCAGTGTCTGAGTCATGCGGCTGCTTTGATAACTTTTGGTGTCATTCCGGCAAGACGCATGAAGTTGGCCAGCAGGTCATGGCCATATTCAGTGGCGATGCTTTCGGGATGAAACTGGACCCCGTGAATGGGCAGGCTCTGATGACGAAAACCCATGACAGAGCCATCCCCGGCGGTGGCATTAACGATCAGGCTTTCGGGAATATCCTCAACGATCAAAGAATGGTAGCGAGTGGCATTATAAGGCGAGGGTATCCCCTGAAATACACCGCTATTATCGTGGGTGACCGGAGATGTTTTGCCGTGCATCAGTCCGCCGCGCACAACCTTTCCGCCAAAATACTGTCCTATGCTTTGATGGCCGAGACATACGCCAAGCAGCGGCTTACCCGCATCTGCGCAGGCAGCGACCAGATCAAGCGAAATCCCCGCTTCATCAGGTGTCCGGGGGCCAGGTGAGATCAGGAAAGCCTCCGCGCCGGTGGCCAATGCCTCAACCGCGCTCATTGCATCATTGCGCTCAACCCGCACATTCGCGCCCAATTCCATCAGATAGTGGACGAGATTGAAGGTAAAGCTGTCATAATTGTCGATAACCAGGATCATGGAATGCTGCCTAATCATAAAATCATCACAGGCCAAGTATTTCTAATGACCAAGTGTTTCTGCTGTATGCCGCGCAGATCGTTTGACGAAGAGAATCGGGGTGATATGGACGGGAACAGGGAGATTAGAACATGGGCGACCCGGTTACCATTACCATAAAGCATAAATTAGGTCTGACAGAGGCGCGCCGCCGTATTGCGAGCGGTATCCATACGCTAAGCGACGCTGTGCCGGGCGCAACCCTGACGGAGCATCATTGGGAAGGCGACACGATATTCTGCACATTGGAAGCATTGGGCCAGCGTATTGGCGGCGAAATGCAGGTGCGTGAAGACGAGGTTCATGCCATTTTCGATCTTCCGCCCATGCTCGCGATGTTTGCGAACAAGATTAAGGAGAAGCTACAGAAAGAAGCGCCGAAAATGCTGGAAAAAGGCCCACCTTCATGATTCGAATCCAATAGCGGGAGCTATTGCCCGAAGCCCGCTTCCTGCGCGCGCCGCACGGCTTCTTTAGCTGCTGCTAGTAATGCGCCTGATTTCGCTTCGCACTCACGCTGTTCATTCAGCGGAGTGCTGTCGGCTACAATACCGGCCCCAGCCTGAACATGGAGCGTTCCGTCTTTCACGATGCCAGTCCTCAACACGATGCAACTATCCATGCTTCCATCAGGGGAGAAATAGCCGACGCCGCCAGCATAAGCGCCGCGTGTTTCCGGCTCCAGCTCGGCAATAATCTCGCAGGCCCGCACTTTTGGCGCACCGCTTACAGTTCCGGCAGGGAACCCGGCGAACAGCGCATCAAGCGCGTCTTTATCGGGAGCCAGCGTTCCGACGACATTGGAAACAATGTGCATGACATGGCTGTATAACTCGATTGTATAGCTGTCGGTAACTTCCACACTACCGGCTGCGCTCACTCTGCCCACATCGTTGCGGCCAAGGTCGAGCAGCATCAGATGTTCAGCTCTCTCTTTAGGATCAGCGAGCAGACTTTCTCGATTGGCCTTGTCTTCCGCAGCGTTGGCTCCTCGCGGGCGGGTTCCAGCAATAGGACGGATTGTAACTTCACCGCCGCGTGCGCGCACCAGTATTTCCGGACTGGACCCGATGACCGCAAAGCCTGGAAGGTCGAGGAAAAACAGAAAAGGCGAAGGATTTATCCGGCGCAGCGCCCGGTAAAGTTCCACTGGGGGCAGGGCAAAAGGCGCGGTGAAACGCTGAGCCAGCACCACCTGAAAAATATCACCCGCTTCGATATAGTCCTTGGCCCGCAGCACCATATCTTCATATTGGCCCGGTTCTAGTTTCGATTCAAAACTAATGCTGTCAGGATCGATGTCAGCGGTCAGGAAGTTTTGCGAAGGTACTTTTGCGTCAATTTGCCTCTCCACTTCATCCAGTCTTTCCTCCGCCGCTGCTATTTTGCTCTGCACATCACCGGAAGTTTCAGGCCAAACTGGAGCGACAAAAAACATTTCGTCCGCCAACCGGTCAAAAATCACGATCACAGTAGGGCGCACAAACAACATATCCGGCAAATCAAGCTCGGACTGCGGTGCTCTTGGCAGCTTTTCGACTAAGCCGATGGTTTCATAACCAAAATAGCCAACAAGACAGGCAAGCGCACCAGGTAAGCCTTGAGGAACATCCATCTGACATCGCTTGACCAATTGCCGCAAAGCATCAAGGCTTCCCGCTAGCTCCGGCTCAAAAGCCTCGCGATCAACCAACCAACGCGGGTTGATCGACGCGCCGTTGCCATTCGCACGGAAGACCAGATCAGGGGCCAGGCCGATATAACTATACCGCCCGCGTGTTTCGCCGCCTTCGACGGATTCGAGAAGGAAATCACCTCGCCCCGCGTCCATCAGTTTTAGTGCAGCAGATACCGGCGTTTCTGTATCCGCAACATGCTTGCGCCAGATGAGCGCGGGCTTTCCTGATGCCAGTGATTCTTGTGCGGGCAGCACATCAAAGCTACGCATCATTTATCCTGAACAAATTGAAACAGGAACATTTATTGCTGACCCATCAACTGGCTTCGTAGCGCGGAAAGCGCTTTATCATTCTTCTTGATACCGACATCAGCCTTCATCGCATTGATAAACTGGTCGGTATATTCGTTGCCGAAGACATTTTTGAACTGTGTGCTTGTCGCTCTGAGCAAATCGGTCTGCTTTGACGCATCACCTGGATCAATATTAGTCAGGCTAACGACAAACCAGCCTTGGTTCTGCGGCGCTTTCAGGGTTTTTGCAGTGCCTTCTGCCATGCTGAACATCAGCGTTAGAGGCGGAGGAACCTGACCCTTTTGGCTTTGTGTAGCAAGATTGGCCCGTGTGCTGTTGATCGACTCAACCGCTGGCAGCCTCACGTTCGTATCTGCAAGCGCTTTGGAAAGAGCTACACCACTGCTGACTTGCTTGGCAATTTTGTCAGCAACAGTTTTGGCCTTCTTGGAGCCTTGTTCCAGAATATAGTCGCGGGCTACCGTTTGTTTGATGGATTGAAGCGGCGGCGGTGCGGCTGCTGCTATCTGGCTCACGGCCAAGATCGCATATTGTTGACCGGGAATAATTTCTACCACCTGAGGATCGGAATCTTCCTCCAATGAAAAGGCGATAGGGAGTATCCGCTCCATTTCCGGTATAGGACGATAGTTCGGATCTTCCGGATTTTGTCCATTGGCGAGCAGCATCGGGGTCGCCTGAATAGTCAGATTTTCCGCTTTCGCAACATCGGCCAAAGTCGAACCGGAAGCAAATTCGTCCTCCATTTTCATGGTCAATTCTGCCATCGCATCGGCGATTTTTTCGCGGGATAGCTCTACTACTATAGAGGGACGAACCTGCTCCAAAGTTTGGGCAGGGACATTTTTAATCTCTTTAACAACTGCGATATGCCAGCCTAATGCGCTTTGTGCAGGTGCAGAGATTCCGCCGGATGGAGCTGCAAAGACTGCATCTGCAACTGCTTGGGAAGCCGTGTTTGCAAGGCCGCTTTTGCTCACCGATCCAACTTCTGCGACTGAGAGGCCAACTGATTGCGCCGCTGCATCAATGGTTGTGCCGCCTTTTATTTTATCTGCCAGAGCCTTGGCTGCGGCTTGGGTTGGCACGATGACCTGATCGATATTTCGGGTTTCGCTGGCAGCATATTTGGCTTTATCGAGATTATATTTACCCTGAATTTCTTTTTCCGTGGGTTTGATAGTCTCGTTAAACCTGTCTTTGGAGAACAGCGCGTAACTGATCGTCCGGCGTTCCGGGATCGTGTAGCGTGATCCGTTCTTGCTGTAAAAAGCCGAAAGGGCCGCATCACTCGGCTCTACATTCTCGACAAAAGCCGCCGATGGAATGATAGCAACCTGTCCTTGCCGCGATTCCAGAAGCAGCGAAGCATAAGGCAGAACCAGCTGTTGAGGAACAAATGCGCCAAAGCCGCTTACAGGAAGCAATTGGTCAGCGATCAGGTTGCGGGAAAAATCTTCACGAAGCTGCTTTTCCTTAATCCCTTGCTGTTGAAGTGCGCGACGGAAATTTTCTTCGCTGAACTGGCCGTCTGCTCCCTGGAAAGAAGGGATGCTTGCAATCTCGCTATCAACCAGCCGTTTGCCTGCGGCCATTCCATATTTATCACCAAATTCGGCAATCGAGAAGCTGTTGATCAGGCGATCCAATATACCGTCGAATCCGCCGCCTTCTACAAAACTTTTCAGATCCAGCCCTGTATTTTCACGCTGTTCAGCCCGAAAGGCATTGTTGATCGACATATTAAGGTCGGATGTCGAGATCTCGGAATCACCGACTTTGACCGCCGTCCCAGAACTTGTGACCCCGCCAAAGGCGCCGCTGCCAGTTACGTCAGCGGAAGCAAAGGCAATCGCAATCAGCCCGACAAAACACATGGTCAGGAAAAGGCCGAGTTTCGACGAGAAGATTCTGCGGAAAAATGAGATCATGAAAATGCTGCAATTCTGTTGAATAAAGATTTATCACAGGCTTTAGGCGGCTTACGATTTTCGTTCAAGCAAAAGGCAGCGGTACGGTCGAAACTGTTCTATGCTCAAGGGCTTGTATCCCGATGTAGTGACCCACAATCGGAGCGATATTCCACCTGATTTGAGCACCCTAATCATACAGGCGTAAGCAATCTTGTTTGGCAGGCGCGAACTTATTTGATAGCGCGGGCTCAAACTTAGGAAAATCTATACAAAAGGCAGAATCACTATGGCAAATCGCAAATATATTGTCGGCAATTGGAAAATGAATGGTCTGCGGGCGCAGTTATCCGATATTGCGGATATTGCCGAACTGGCTGAAAGTCATAAAGATGTTGATGTCGCAATTTGCCCGCCTGTGACGCTCATCGCGCAAGCTACCGATAAAGCACCAGGCTTTATGATTGGCGCGCAGGATTGCCATTTTGCGAACAATGGGGCTCATACAGGCTGTTTATCTGCCGAGATGATCGGGGAAGCTGGCGCGAAATTGACGATATTGGGTCATAGTGAGCGTCGCACTGACCAACATGAAACAGATGCCGAGGTTAAGGCAAAGGCACAGGCCGCTCATGCTGCTGGACTGGGGGCTATTATCTGTGTGGGTGAAACCGAGCAGGAGCGCGATGCAGGAAAAGCAATAGACGTTGTTTGCGGCCAGTTGGAAGGTTCTTTCCCCGATAATGCAGACGCAGCCTGGTTGACCATCGCCTATGAACCCGTCTGGGCAATCGGCACGGGACGGGTGCCGGAAGTATCTGATGTTGAAGAAATGCACGCAGCTATTCGTACCAAATTGACCGAGTTGATGGGCAAAGGGGCAGGGGCTGTGCGCATTCTTTACGGCGGTTCTATGAACGGAGCAAATGCGGCTCAACTGCTTGCGGTTTCCAATGTCGATGGGGGCCTTGTTGGCGGAGCTAGTCTGACGGCAGAGAAATTTGGTCCGATAATCAAGGCTGCAGCCGAAGCCTGAGTGTGGACTTTTAACCTCGCATTCCCTTTCTACTTGGAGAGGGGGTGTTGCGGCGTTTCACAGCTTGAACTCACGCCATCCAATCGCTATGTGCGCTGCTCATAAGTAAATTATCAGGTTCGGACCCTTTGCATGTTTCTATTTCTCACCGTTGTTCAGGCGATTATCGCAGCCGCACTTGTCGGCGTTATCCTTATGCAGCGGTCAGAAGGCGGTGGCCTTGGTGTTGGTGGTAGTGCTTCCGGAATGATGTCTGCTCGCGGTGCGGCTGATCTGCTGACGCGTACGACTACGGTATTGGCTGTTCTGTTTGTGATACTGTCTATTTCCCTTGCATTTCTGGCGGCATCCGAAGGTCAGCCAACCACGATTGACCAGTCATTGGACCGTAATGCCGGCGCAGTTGTTGCTCCAGCAGAACCTGCCAATGATGTGCCTTTGGTTGACGGTGATCCATTGGCTGCTGCGGCTGCACAGGCTGAAGCGGCAAATGAGCAAGCCCCGGCTGATAGCGCCGTTCCTCTCGACCAATAACTCCCTCTTTAACCTTGGCAGCGTGCCAAGCTGAAATATGTGATCAGTCCGAAAATTAGTATGGATTGAAAATATATTTCGTTTTTTCGGATTCGCACGCTTGCCATTTTGATCAGACAGGTCTTAAGCCTCTACTCCCATGGCGCGATTTATTTTTATTACAGGCGGTGTGGTCTCCTCACTTGGCAAAGGTCTTATGGCAGCGAGCCTCGGCGCGCTCCTTCAAGCACGTGGATATAGTGTACGGATCCGCAAGCTGGACCCCTATCTCAACGTAGATCCGGGCACGATGTCCCCATATCAACATGGCGAAGTCTATGTTACCGATGACGGGGCAGAAACCGATCTGGATCTGGGCCATTATGAGCGTTTTACCGCTGTGCCCTCGCAACAATCCGATAATGTGACATCTGGCCGGATTTACCAGTCGATCATCACAAAAGAACGTCGGGGTGATTATCTTGGCGCCACGGTGCAGGTCATTCCGCATGTTACCGATGCCATTCAGGAATTTGCCCAAGCCAAACTGGACGGCATAGATTTTGTGCTGTGTGAAATTGGCGGCACAGTGGGCGATATTGAAAGCCTGCCATTCATTGAGGCGCTACGGCAACTTCGCAATAAGGTTGGCCGCGCCAACGCGATTTCGGTTCATGTAACGCTGGTGCCCTATATTGCTGCAGCGGGTGAACTGAAAACGAAACCGACGCAGCATAGCGTACGGGAATTGACCTCTCTGGGGATACAGCCGGATATATTGCTCTGCCGCTGTGAACACGACTTGCCTGACAGCGAACGAGCCAAAATTGCGCAATTCTGTAACGTTCGTAAAGAAGCGGTTATTCCTGCACTGGATGCCAGCAGCATTTATAATGTTCCCCTGCAATATCACAAAGAGGGACTGGACCGCGAAGTCCTGAATGCATTCGGGATCATCAACGCTCCTGAGCCTGACCTGACCCGTTGGATGGATGTGATGGACCGCATCGAGAATCCTGAAGGCGAAGTCATCGTCGGCGTCGTTGGTAAATATGTCGGGCTTCAGGATGCCTATAAGTCCTTGCAAGAAGCTTTGTTCCATGGCGGTCTTGCGAATCGGGTGAAAGTGCAAGTGCGCTGGCTTGATGCAGAGCTTTTTGAAGATGACAACGATCTGGCGGCCAAGCTGGAACCACTACATGCGATTCTGGTGCCAGGCGGATTTGGTGAACGCGGAAGCGAAGGCAAGATCGGTTCGGTCCGGTTTGCCAGAGAACGCAATGTACCATTTTTTGGCATTTGTCTGGGTATGCAAATGGCCTGTATCGAAGCAGCGCGAAACCTTGCAGGCATTGATACCGCTTCAACCACGGAATTTGGTGAAACGGACGAACCGATTGTCGGTCTGATTACCGAATGGATGAGCGAAGAGGGGCTGCAAAAGCGCGAAGCTGGCGGTGATCTTGGCGGAACCATGCGGCTTGGCGCTTATGAAGCTTGTTTGAAACCGGGCTCTCTGGTGCACAAGCTTTATGGCTCCGACATGATTAGCGAACGCCATCGCCACCGTTACGAAGTGAATAAAGGCTATGTTGAAAAGCTGGAGCAAACCGGTCTGATATTCTCCGGAATGTCTCCGGATGGCGAACTTCCGGAAATTGTTGAACGGCCCGATCATAGA
>JADMKQ010000125.1 GCA_015478735.1 Sphingorhabdus sp.
GCGCTTGGCACTGTCGCCGCGATAGGCACTTTCAATAAGCTTATGAAGGGCAGGGACATCCTGCTCTTGGGCAGGGCGGATCATGATGTCAGCCGCGCCGGGGTTCAGGTCTCTTTGCATAAGCGCACACCATCGGCCTCTATCTGGTCATCGCTGGTCAAATGTCCGGTGACGATGACCCGCTTTTCCACTTCGTCAATCGGTGTGCGTAGCATCGTCAGGCGGTAGCGCATACCGCCATCGGCCTTAAGCACAAAACCGCCCGCATCACGGACCAGCAAGCCGGTATATTCATTCGCTTGGGTCACTTAACTTCTCATCGGTCCATTATCGTTCAGGCGGCTTCCAGTCCCAGAACCTTAGCCGTGGGCGTATAGTCATAGCCCAAATCCTCGGCCACGGCGCGGTAAGTAACATGTCCGTTCCACACGTTCAGCCCGTTGGCAAGATGCGGATCATCGCGCAGCGCCGTCTCCCAGCCTTTGTCGGCGATAGCAAGCGTATGAGGCAGTGTGACATTATTCAGCGCATAGGTTGATGTGCGCGACACAGCGCCGGGCATATTCGCAACGCAATAATGCACGATTTCATCAACTACATAGGTCGGGTCCTGATGCGTGGTCGGCCTTGACGTTTCAAAGCACCCGCCCTGATCAATCGCTACATCTGCCAGCACAGAGCCGGGCCGCATGGTCGATAGCATTTCGCGCGTGACCAGCTTTGGTGTTTCCGCACCGGGGATCAGCACGGCCCCGATGACAAGATCGGCTTCCGCGACACATTCCGCCAGATTGGCTTTGTTCGAAAACCGCGTTTTAGCCCGTGTCTCGAAATAATTGCCCAAACTGTCGAGCACTTCGGGGTCGCGGTCCAGAATCGTGACATCCGCGCCCAGACCAGCGGCCATTTGCGCAGCGTTAAACCCGACAACCCCGCCGCCAATCACGGTCACTTTGCCAGGCGCAACGCCCGGCACGCCGCCCAGCAATATACCGCGCCCGCCATGGGCCTTTTCCAGAGCCGTGGCTCCGGCCTGTATCGACATGCGTCCGGCAACCTGGCTCATCGGTTTGAGCAAGGGCAGACCGCTCAGCCCGGTTACGGTTTCATAGGCAATGCAGATCGCTTTGGACATGATAAGGTCGGCGGTCTGCTCCGGATCAGGAGCAAGGTGCAGATAAGTGAACAAAATCTGACCTTCGCGCAGCATCGCTCGTTCGGCGGGCTGAGGCTCCTTGACCTTTACGACCATATCGCATTTTTCAAAGATTTCGGACGCCGTAGGAACAATGGTCGCTCCCGCATCTATATATTCGCTGTCTTCGGCGCCAATGCCCATGCCTGCGCCGGTTTCTATCAGCACATCATGACCGTGGGCAGTAAGTTCACGCGCCGATTCGGGGGTTAAACCGACGCGATATTCATGGTTTTTCACTTCTCTTGGCGCGCCGACACGCATAAGCTGTTTCCTCTTCAACTATTATTTTCACAGGCTTTTAACAGCAAACCAGGCTGCGTGCGAGTGGGCTGTAATAAAATTATACTATTCAGCAACTTTTCTTATCGGAACCGGCACGGTGCAGATATTGCCCCAGACATCATGGGCATCAATATATTGCAACAAAGCGGGGCTGTAGCTGGCCAGATATTCATAACGCGGTTGCTCTGCCGCCGGTAGCTCGCTGGCAAGCTGAATTGATGTAATCGGGATATGCTGCGACTTGTCCGTGTAAAATCCACCCGCTCCTGTGCCGAGCGGCAGGTTGATGAGATGCTCCAGACCGTCAATCACACGCCCGACCATGCCAAAGGTCATGTCGAGGCCACGCGCTTCCTCTCCGGTAACGATAGAGATCTCCGCGCCGGTTCCGGCATCGGGCGGATCATAATGGGCCGGGGACAAAGATCCGCGGCAGGTAAGCGGGAAGGCTTTGCCATCCTGCGTCCCGATCGGCCAGCCGCCACCAAAGCCGACCGTGCTGCCGTAATTTTCATAGATTATCTTCATCAGCGGCCGGATTTCGGTGCGCTGATACTCGTTGCTATATTCAACAGCAGCATCCAGCGCGGCCATATCAGCATCGCGCTTCTCGCCTAAAGCCGCGTTGAAATAATCACTTTCCGGCACGGTTTCGAGGGATTCGGGTAGCGCCTTGTTATCCGGCTGCCCGCCAAATTGCGTGACGAAATCCTTGGCCACGCGGTAAATTTTCGTGCCATCCCACCAGCGCGCTGCGGCCAGTTTACGCACGTTGCGAACATGCGCGCCTGACATTGCGGCGGGGATAAGCTGGATAACGGCTTGACGCGCATCCCCCGCGGCATCATCGGGCAAGGTAAGGATCATCAGGTCGCCAACCGGAATCGGTAACCAATGGTCAGCAGGCGCTGCATCAAGAATTTGCGCGGGAGTGAGGGCAGGGGTGTCTTCTGCCGCCAGTTCTTCCTGAGCATAAGCAGGACCGGAAAACAGCGCCAATAGCGCCACAGGCATCAACATGAAGCGGGAGCGTTTCGGGAAGCGCAATGTCATGATTAGCTGTTCCTCCATTTCAAAATCCGCACCAAAGGATAGCTCCAGATAGTGACCTACTTCACCCGCCGCACCGGAACAGGAATATTACAGATATCCACTCCGCCTGCCGGTGTGATAAAAAACGGGTCCCTGCGATTGGCGCGGGCATCGGCATATCGGGCAAAGGCAGTGCTTTCAGTGCCGAGGTATTCAAACTGCGGTTGCTCCGCTTTGGGCAGGGCATTGCCTATGCGGATAGATTGGATCGGCACCCGTTTTTTGGCATCGGTGTAGAAACCAAGCTCCCCCTTGCCGCGCGGCAGGCTGGAAAGGTGCTCGATCCCTTCGATAACCCGGCCGACCACTGCAATATTGCGGTCCAGATGGCGTGGGGCATGGCCGATAACCGTGTAAAGCTCTGCGCCTGTTCCGGTGTCCGGGGACATATTACGGCCGACTCCAACCGTTCCATAACAATGGACGGGCCATAAGCGCGCATCATCGCCTTCCCCGTTACTTGCGATAGGCCAGCCTTCCAGAAACTGGGCATATTCCGAATAGGGATCCCGCTCTTCCCATCGCCTGTAGTCGGGGTCGGCAGCGCGCTTTTCATCTTCTTCCGCTATACTAGCCATTACATTGGCCACCTCTTCCGCGGCTTCTGCGGCGCTTGATGACTCGGCTTTGGCCTCCATAAATTGATTATATTGCGCAACGGTAAGCTCATAAGCACTTTCTGGAATGGTCGCCAAACCTTGCGGCAGTGCTTTTTGTGTATCCTCTCCGGATTCCGGGTTGGCGTAACCGGCATCGCCCCATTGCACGACATAATTATCCTGGA
>JADMKQ010000126.1 GCA_015478735.1 Sphingorhabdus sp.
TCGGGCCTTTTGAAGAGGTTCTGGAACATATTGCGGGAGATGGCCGGGCCTGGATTACCAAGGCGGGAGATATTGTTGACGCATTTCGTGCACAAATGGGAGACGCAAAATGAGCCTGGACCCCAGCTATCTTGAATATCCCAAACGCCGCCGCGGGATGGATCATGAATATTATGACTATTCGATCATGCACCAACGTCCGCCGGTCACATGGTCGGATGAAAAAAAGCTGCTGATCTGGCCGGTTATCAGCCTGGAATATTTTCCGATGGTGCCGCAGGATCAGCCGTTTCGTGCGCCCGGCCACATGCAAACTGCTTATCCCGATTACCGCCATTATACGGCGCGGGAATATGGCACGCGGATTGGCATATACCGTCTGCTCGGTGCGTTCGAGAAAGTCGGCGCGAAAATATCGGTCGCGGCCAATAGCGTCATTGCAGAACGCTATCCCGAACTTATCGAAGACATCTTAGCTGGCGGGCATGAAATTGTCGCGCACAGCACCGACATGAATGGCACGATTGCCAGCGGCATGGACGAAGCGGATGAGCGCGCGCTTATCAACGGATCGCTCGACACGTTTGAAAAAGTGACCGGAAGGCGCCCGCGCGGCTGGCTGTCCATTGCACGCTCGCAAAGCTTTAACACGGCAAAGCTGTTGGTAGAGGCTGGCGCCGAATATATGTGCGACTGGGCCAATGATGAACTGCCTTATGCGTTTCAGACGGATGCGGGCAGCATCGTCAATATTCCGCTGAACCACGAATTGTCGGACCGCCAGATCATCAATGTGCAGCAGCAATCCGTGGACAGCTATGCACAGCAAATGATTGACGCCGCAGACTGGCTATTGGGTGAAGCCAAGGCGCATGGTGGCCGGATGCTGCCCATGCACATCACGCCCTATATCATGGGTCTGCCCTACCGGATTGCGGCTTTTGAAAAGCTGATCGCCGATTTTGCAGGTCGCAGCGATATTGCTTTTGCTCGCGGTGATGAAATATTGGATGAATGGAAGGCCCAGCAATGAAAGTCGTCAACCCCCGCACCGGTGAAGCCGATTACGAAATTGCGCCGCTAAATGCCGATGCTGTAGCGGCCGAGGCAAAGCGACTGCGGCAAGCACAGCCCGATTGGGCGGCGAAAACTCCGCAAGAGCGCGGCGACATCATGCGGCAATGGGCCGATGCCATAGAAGCGGCTTTGCCAAAGATCATCCCGGCATTGACCGATGATACCGGGCGCGGCGGCATTTCAATGATCGAGGCCGCCGGTGTGCCCGACCAGATCCGCCGCTGGGCCGAACGGGCGCCGAAGTTGATCGACGCAGGCCAACCCACCGGACAGCCGACTTCGCACCAGACCATTACGACTTCGACCCAGCTTGTGCCTTATCGACTGGTCGGCGTTATCAGTCCGTGGAACTTCCCGATGACACTGGCGCTGATCGACGCGGTTCCGGCGCTGATGGCGGGCTGTGCCGTGCTTATCAAGCCGTCGGAAGTGACGCCGCGTTTCATTCGCCCGCTAATGGAAACCGTTGCTTCGGTCCCTGAACTGGCGAAAGTCCTTTCCCTGATTGAAGGCGACGGAGCCACCGGCGCTGCGATGGTCGGCAATAGTGATTTTATCTGCTTCACAGGATCGGTTGCCACAGGCAGAATGGTTGGCGAAGCGGCTGCTGCGGCCTTCATACCCGCCAGCCTGGAGCTTGGCGGCAAAGACCCGATGATCATCCTGGCTGATGCCGACCCGGACAAGGCCGCTGCGATTGCTCTTCGCGCAAGCATTGTGAACACGGGGCAAGCCTGCCAGTCGATCGAGCGGGTTTATGTGGCGCGGAATATCGCTGATGATTTTCTGGCCGCGCTCAAGGAAAAAGCTGAAGCGGTTCAGCTTAACTATCCGGATATCAAGCAAGGTCATATCGGGCCGTTTATTTTTGGCAAGCAGGCTGAACTGACGCAGAGCCAGATTGATCAGGCGGTTTCCAAAGGTGCGGAAATCGTGACTGGCGGCAAGGTCGAAAATCTCGGCGGCGGGCAATATCTGCGGCCAACGGTGCTGACCAAGGTGACGACGGATATGGATATTATCCGCGAGGAAAATTTCGGTCCGGTCATTCCTGTCACCATCTATGATGATGTGGAAGACGCGATTGCTCAGGCTAATGACAGCAAATTCGGCCTGTCGGCAGCGGTCATCAGTGCGTCGATTGAAGAGGCAGAGAAAGTTGCGGGGCGTTTGAACGTCGGCGCGGTTTCCATCAATGATGGCTCGCTCACCGGCATGGTCTGGGAAGCGGAGAAATCGAGCTTCGGCTATTCCGGCCTTGGCGCATCGCGGATGGGGGCAAGCGGTTTGCTGCGCTTCTTCCGCAGCCGTGTCCTTATGCGCCAATCGGGTGACGCGGCGCAGATCGCCAGCTTTGCCGAAGAGAATTTTTCTTGAGAGCTTATGAAATAGGACCGCAAAACGGTCTGGACAGCCTGCGTCTGGTGGAGCGGGATACGCCCGTTCCCGGCGCTGGCGAGGTTGCGGTGAAAGTTCATGCGGTGTGCCTGAACCACCGCGATCTGCTCACGCTGAAGGGGCAATATGGTGCGCTGAAGCCGGAGGACCGTATTCCTGTGTCTGACGGGGTGGGAACTGTTTCCGCGCTTGGCGACGATGTTTCGGGGGTCGCAATCGGGCAAAGAGTCATCGCGCCCAATTTCGTCACCTGGCTGGACGGCAAGTTTACACCCGCTGTTTTCGGACAGGATCTGGGGATCAGCCGTGATGGCTGGCTGGCCGATACGATTATATTGCCTGCGGATGCTGTTATCACGGTTCCCGATGATGTTAGTGACGATGCGGCTGCGGCGATTGCGGCGGCGGGCAGCACGATCTGGAACTGTATTTGCGACTTCGGCCGTCTGGAGAAGGGTGATCTCGTGCTTACCCTTGGCACTGGCGGCGTATCGATCCTGACCTTGCAGATTGCCAAGGCGCTTGGCGCGCAGGTGGCGATTACATCCTCCAGCAATGACAAGCTGGAACGGTGCAGGGCGATGGGCGCGGATTACCTCGTCAACTACCGCGAGAATGAAGACTGGGCCGCGGCGCTTATGGCTGAAACCGGCGGACGCGGCGCAGATATTGTGGTGGAAACGGCAGGGCTTAACTCGATCGAGCAGAGCATAGCGGCCTGCGCTCCCAATGGTCGGATCGCACTGATCGGCGCATTATCCGGTCAGCTTGATAACGTGCCGCAACTGGCTGGGCTTATCGGCAAGAATGTGACCTTGAAAGGCATTACCGCGGGTAGCCGGGAGATGCTGAGCGAGCTGGTCGCCCTGATCTCCC
>JADMKQ010000127.1 GCA_015478735.1 Sphingorhabdus sp.
TGCCCAACTGCTCTATATCTGGATGATATGAGCAAATCCCGCATTTATACCGCTGCGCTGATCGTGATCGGGGATGAAATCCTCTCCGGGCGAACGGCGGACAAAAATATCCCGCAGATTTCCAAATGGTTGAATGTGCAGGGGATCAGGCTGGCCGAAGTGCGGGTGGTTGCCGACGATATGGATGCGATTGCCGAAGCGGTAAATATTTTGCGCGCGCGCAATGACTATCTGTTCACCACCGGCGGCATCGGGCCGACTCATGATGATATTACGGTGGACGCGATTGCCAAGGCGTTGGGACTGGATGTGGTCATCCATCCGACAGCACGGGCAATGCTGGAAAACCATTATGCTGACAAGGGCGGGCTGAACGAAGGCCGCTTGCGAATGGCGCGGGTTCCGGAAGGCGCGGAACTGATCGAAAACCGCATGTCCGGCGCTCCGGGCATACATCTGGAAAATCTCTACCTGATGGCGGGTGTGCCGCATATTACCGCAGGGATGCTCGACGGACTGACCGGCACATTGAAAGGCGGCGCGCCCTTATTGTCGGCAACGCTGGGCGCATGGGCAGCGGAAAGCGAGATTGCCGATATTTTGATTGCATCGGAAAATGCCCATGAAGGATGCCAGATCGGCAGCTATCCATTCTTTCGCAGTGGCAAGGTCGGCGCGAATTTTGTCGTGCGCTCGACAGAAGCAGACGCGCTGGCCGACTGCACAGCGGGATTGAAGGCCGGTCTGGAAAAGGCGGGTTACGAGGTTACAGAGGGCGGAATCTGAATATCGGCGGGGGCTTTATTCTCGCACCGCTTTTAACGCCGCACCCGCCGCAAAGGGCGTAATCGCCACTAAAAGCAGCGACACGGCGCTCAGGAATAATAAAGCGCTGCCGCTTTGATCCGAAATACTGCCCGCCCCGAAAATAAGCAGCGGGATAGCAAGCGGGACCAGCAGCAATCCGCCCAGCGCGCTTGCGCCCTTCAAGCCTGCCGTCAGTGCCGCGATCATCACGGCAAGTCCCGCCAGCGCAGGCGTTGCAATAGCGAGGCTGGCTAGCAATATGCCAAGCGGCGGCCCCTCCAGCCCCATCAGCCCGCTGGCCAGCAGCGCCGCGAACAAAAGCGGGGGACCAAAGGCGAGCCAGTGTGAAACCAGTCGGGCAAAAGCGATCCACTCATCCGTAATTCCGCGCACCAGCAACTGGTCATAAATACCATTATCAAGGTCCGGCTGGACCAGGCGGTCGAGCGGCAAAAGCGTGGCTAACAGGGCCGCTATCCACAATATCCCGCCGCCGGTTTCCAACAGCAGATCGCGGTCCGGTCCAACAGCAAAGGGGAACAAGGTCGCGGCCGACAGGTAGAAGATCACCGGTAGCCAAGTCCCGCCGCTGGCATAGCTTTGCCGCACGTCGCGCCAGACCAGCGTGCCAAATACGCCAATCACGTTTGTGTCTCCATTCGCTCCATCGCCGTCAATCGCAATGTCACATCAAAATCAATCGGCAGCGCAATATGACTCGCCGCCAATATAATGCCGCCGCCATCCAGATGCGCTTGCAAAGCTCCGCCCAACCGCTCAACCGAAGCGCTGTCCAGTCCGTTGGCCGGCTCATCGAGCAACCACAAATCAGCCGCCGTCAAAAACGTCCGTGCCAGCCGCGCGCGCTGACGCTGCCCAGTGGAAAAATACCGTATCGGCACTTCAGCCAGATGCTCCATATTCAACGCCGAAATGGCATTGGCGACATCGCCGCTTCTCTTGCCATCCATTCTGGCCCAGAAATGCAAAGCAGATGCCAGTGGCAGATTTTCGTCCATCGCCATCCGGTCATCACATAATGCGACAGATGCAGGAACTTGAATGGATCCGGAAAACGGGTCCAGCAAACCGGCAATCAAACGAAGCAAACTCGATTTGCCAACCCCATTGGGGCCGGTAAGCAGTCCTGCCTGACCCGGCAACAGGGCAAGATTCAAATCCCGGAACAACAATTTGTCGCCGCGCACACAAGACAGTTTCTCGGTGCGCAAGCTATGCCCCTCCGGTTTCTGCAATCCCTGTTCCCGCATTTTGGTTGACGCCCCTTGGTTCATGGGGGAGACTTAAGCCACGAAAAGACGATAAAGCCAAGGCAGGAGTAATGAAAAATGGTCGCAAAGCTGAATGAAGCAGAGCGCGAAGCCGCATTGGCCGCGCTGCAAGACTGGAAATATGACGCAGAGCGCGATGCGATCAGCCGTAAATTCAAATTTACCGATTTCACCGAAGCCTTCGCTTTCATGACCCGTGTGGCCTTGCACGCCGAAAAAGCGGACCATCATCCTGAATGGTTCAATGTCTATAACAATGTCGATATCACGCTGACCACGCATGATGCGGGCGAAAATGGCGGATTATCAAAACGCGATATTGATCTGGCGAAGGTTATCGAAAGCTGCCTCTAACTCTTTGTCTGATCTGCACTATCCAAAACGCTGCCCAAGCCTAGCTCGACCGCTTGTTTACGCAATCTACCCGGTAGCCATCGCGCTGCAAATGTCAGTTGCTTCGCCATTTTATTCACCGGTGTGTGCACCTTATCCCCATGAACTGCCTGCCACGCTGCTGGTCCGATAATGGACACCGGGCTGACCAGAACGCCAGCGGATTCTAGCATTTCCTTCCCGCTCTGGTTCGTCCCTTCGGCGACGCCGGAAATGATATTCGTGTCAATGAAACCGGGCATGAGTGATCGTGATTTAATGCCATGTTTGCGAAACTCGATATCGTGCGATTCGGCGAGACCGCGTACTGCAAATTTGGTTGCGCTATATATGCTGAGGTCCGAAACGCCGTATATTCCGGCCGCTGATGAAGTATAGAGCACACAGCTATCCGGTGTAGCTTTCAGCAATTCAAAACAGGCGCGCGTCCCGCTGATAACACCGGTCAAATTGATCGCGATCATCAGGTCAATATCTTCGTCCGTCATTTCCTGAATCGCGCCGCCATTGCCGATGCCGGCATTGTTGAACAATACCGTCATCTGCCCACCGGTAATGGCTCCGAACTCTGCGGCCACACTCGCCCATTGCTTACGATTCGTAACATCCAGATGGTGGGTAGAACTCATCCCGTCGGGTAATATCGCTGCAGTTTGTTTTAAGCCCGCATCGTTAATATCCGCCAGCCCGACAAACCAGCCTTGCGCACCAAAATAGCGCGCAACTTCCTGGCCCAGCCCCGATGCGCCGCCTGTGATGAATATGGATTTCTGTCCGTTCTGATATACCATCTGCTTCCCC
>JADMKQ010000128.1 GCA_015478735.1 Sphingorhabdus sp.
CTATCAAGCCTAAAATTGCTTTCAGGCGGGCAAAATCTTCTTGGATATCCGCCTTGATCGCCCCGCTTTGCAGATGATTATTCATTAGCCAGTAAGATATGCCCTGTTTATAAACGCCGCATGAGTAGATATTTCAGCGCATCGCGCCGCTATTTCGCGGGTTTCGCCCTTTTTGCGGGGGCGTTCCTATCCGTCCTCACCGTGCCGGGTCAACTACACGCCCAGAAAGCGGCGGTTCAAGAGCAAAAAACGGACGCTCAGCTACCCTGGCTCTACGAAGGCAGCGACGTTCCGGTTGATAAAAGCTGGACCTTTGGTGTGCTCGACAACGGGCTGCGTTACGCGGTCAAGCGCAATGGTGTGCCGCCGGGGCAGGTGTCTATCCGTGTCCGAATGGATGTCGGTTCCCTGATGGAAAAAGATGACGAGCAGGGCTTTGCCCATTTTATGGAGCATCTTTCATTCCGTGGTTCCAAATATGTTCCTGACGGAGAAGCGAAGCGGGTCTGGCAGCGGCTGGGCGCAACTTTTGGCAGTGACAGCAATGCAGAGACAACGCCAACGCAGACCGTCTATAAGCTCGACCTTCCCAATGCCAATCCGATCAGCCTTGAGGAAAGCATCAAGATTATTTCCGGCATGATAACGGCACCGGGGCTGAGTGCCGCTGCGGTCAATGCCGAGCAGCCTGTTGTGCTGGCCGAGCGGCAAGAGCGTCAAGGCCCGCAAACCAAATTGCAGGACAGCACGCGCGAGCTATTCTTCGCAGGTCAGCGTCTCGCCAGCAGGGCCCCTATTGGCACGGTAAAGACATTGAGCGGTGCAACTCCCAAAATGCTGCAAGCCTTTCACCAGCGTTGGTATCGCCCCGAAAATACGGTGATTGTCATCGCCGGTGATGGCGATCCGGCGGTGTTTGAAGCATTGCTCACAAAATATTTTGCCGACTGGAAGGGGCAGGGCAAAGCGGGCGTTGCGCCTGATTTCGGTGATCCCGATCCCTCTGCCCCCGAAAGCAGGGTCGCGATTCAGCCGACATTGCCGCGCTTCATATCCATGGCGACGGTCCGGCCGTGGAGGAAAGTCGATGACACCATCGTCTACAACCAGCAGTTACTGATCGACCTGCTCGCGCTGCAAATGATTAACCGCAGGCTCGAGGCACGCGCAAGGGCAGGGGGCAGCTTTCTTCAGGCGAATGTAAACCAGGAAGATGTCAGCCGATCGGTTGACGGAACTTTCGTCAATATCATTCCTTTGAGTGATGACTGGGAATCCGCGCTGCGTGATGTGCGTGCCGTGATCGCCGATGCAACCACCCATGCTCCCTCGGAAGAGGATATTGCGCGGGAAATAGCCGAGTTTGATGCGGCTCTAGCCATAGGAGTCGAGGGCTATTTTACCGAGGCTGCACGCAAGCAGGCCGATGATATTGTCAATGCCGTGGACATTCGTGAAACGGTCGCAACTCCGCAAACCGCGCTTGATGTGTTCCGGAACATGCGGGATCTTTATACGCCGGAGAGATTGCTGGCAGCGACGCAAAAGCTGTTTGACGGTGTGGCAACCCGCGCTTTGCTAGCGTCTCCGACTGCTGTCGAGAATGGCGAGGCAAAACTTGCCGCGGTTCTGAACGAAGATGTCCAGGCCGCCAATAATGCTCGGATGGAGCAGGAGAAGCTGGGCTTTGATGCGCTGCCGAGTATCGGGCGCAAGGGCACGGTTGCCTCATCGGAACCTATAACATGGTTCGATATGGAAAAACTCACTCTGTCCAACGGTGTCCGGGTGTTGTTGTTCCCCAATAATGCCGAGCGCAACAAGATCATGGTCAATGCGCGATTTGGCAAAGGATATAGCGGTCTGGCTCCTGATGAAGAAGGACTTGCGTGGACCGGCGGCATGGCCCTGATGGCCAGCGGTGTTGGTGAACTGGGACAGGAAGGTCTGGATAAAATTACGACAGGCCGCCGGATCGGGCTTAACTTTGAAATTGACAATGATGCTTATGAAATCAAGGCTGACACACGTCCCGTTGATCTTGAGGACCAACTGCATCTGATTGCGGCGAAACTGCAATATCCCCGCTGGGATGAGGCACCGGTTCTGCGTAGTCGGGCCGCAGCTTTGATTGGCTATGACAGTTTCTCTGCTTCCCCGCAGGCCGTGTTGCAGCGTGATCTGGACTGGCTGGTCCGTGGCAAGGATCCCCGCTGGAAGACGCCGGACAAAGAGGATTTCAACGAGTTGACGCCAGAGAAGTTCAAGGCGTTCTGGGAGCCGATTTTGGCCAGTGGGCCTGTCGAGCTGATGCTATTTGGTGATTTCAACCGCGATGAAGCGGTGGAGGCAGTGCTCAAAACTTTTGGTGCCCTGAATGCGCGTCAGCCGGCTACGGTCCCGCAAGGCGCTGTATCGCCGCAATTTCCTGAGCCCAACGGCTCGCCTGAAATATTGGTCCATAAAGGGGGCAAGGAGCAAGCAGCTGCCATGGTCGCATGGCCAACAGGTGCGGGACTGGATAACATCCGCGAAAGCCGCAAGCTGGAAGTCCTGACCTCGATCTTCAATGATCGCATGTTTGAGATATTACGGTCTAAGGAAGGGGCGAGCTATAGCCCTCAAGTGAATAACAACTGGCCGGTTGCCTTCAAGACCGGTGGCTATATCAGCGCCGCAAGTCCGGTGACGCCAGACAATATCGACCGTTTCTATGAAATTGTCGAAGTGATCGCCAAGGACCTGCGAGAAAAACCGGTGAGCCCCGATGAATTGCAGCGGGTTGTGGAGCCTCTGCGACAGCTCATATCGCGGGCGAGCAGCGGCAACAGTTTCTGGATGAGCCAGCTGGAAGGGGCGACCTATAACCCTCAGAAATTTGCTGTGCTGCGAACATTGATGACAGATTATACCGCAATCACGACGCAAGAAGTGCAACAACTGGCGCAGAAATATCTGAAAGAATCAACCGAATGGAAATTGATGGTTGTGCCAGAAGGTAGCCGTCAGGCTGCTGGGACTAGCAAGGCGGTAATTTCTGAAGGCTCCAGATAATCGCCCGCTAATCTAGGCCCATTTAAATGCCGTTAGCCCTTGTAGAAGGGCGTCATGAAATCGAGCGCGGTGCGTAAGCTTCAGAAACGTCCTTCGACAGGCTCAGAACTAACGGCTATATTTCTGGAAATTCTGATAAGCGCACTATTCCATTGGTGGAAAGCGTTCAAACCCCGGCATTTTATGCGCGTCCTTGACCCATGGAATCTGTTCCGCAAGCTGTATGCTCATTTGGGGAGCATATTCTTCAGGGGCGTCGAGCGTGGCGGTTTGCACATCGACCATGCCGGGTAACATCTCGGCATTTATATAGGCGATTCCCGTTCCACAATCGGCGCAAAACTGCCGCTGTGCCCCCGCTTTGCCATGGACGGATTTAAGCTCGCCCTTGGTGACGGAAAAGCCGTCCTGAGCCAGCATGATCCACGCTACCGAAGGCGCGCCGGTGCTTCTCTGGCAATCGCGGCAATAACAGATTGCATGGTTGATCGGTTCGCCCGAAATCTCGTAGCGCACCGACCCGCAATAACATCCGCCTTCAGCCATTTTTCCCTCCACAGATTTGGTTTTCGTCAGGTGGCTTTATAGCACATATTTTGACAAGTCTGTATCCTTGGCGACATCGGCAAGCTGGCTGTCCACATAGGCAGCATCAACTTTAATTGTCTCGCCCTTCCTGTCTTCGGCATCAAAGCTGATGTCTTCGAGCAGTTTTTCCATCACGGTCTGAAGCCGACGGGCACCGATATTCTCGACTGTTTCATTCACATTCGCGGCAATCTGGGCCAGCTTCTCAATCGCATCGGGCGTAATCTCGACGGTGACATCCTCGGTCCCTAACAGGGCGATATATTGCTGCGGCAGATTGGCCTTGGTTTCGGTCAAAATGCGCACAAAATCTTCCTCGGTCAGTGCGCGCAGTTCCACACGGATGGGAAGCCGCCCCTGCAGTTCGGGAAGCATGTCACTGGGCTTGGAGATAGAAAAAGCGCCGGATGCGATGAACAGGATATGGTCCGTCTTCATGGGGCCATATTTGGTGGCAACCGTAGTGCCTTCGATCAGCGGCAACAGGTCGCGTTGAACGCCCTCACGGCTGACGGATCCGCCGCGGACATCGCTGACCGCAATTTTGTCGATTTCATCAAGGAACACGATACCATTGGACTCAGCATCAGAAATCGCCATGCGAGCGATGTCATCATCGTCCAGGCGTTTGTCTGATTCTTCCTCGATCAGTTTGTCCCACGCATCGGCGACACGCATCTTGCGCCGCTTCATATTGCTCTGGCCAAAGGCTTTGCCCATCATGTCCGACAGGTTAATCATGCCAACCTGACCGGGCATGCCGGGAATATCCATCGGCGCGGTTGGGGTGTTCTCGACCTCGATTTCAATCTCGGTGTCGTTCATGTGATTGTCGACCACGCGCTGGCGAAAGCTTTCCCGCGTGGCTTCGCTGGCATTGTCACCGCACAATACGTCGAGCAGACGCTTCATTGCGGCTTCCGATGCCGCATCGCGCACGGCCAGACGGCGGCGCTCACGTTCCAGGCGCACAGCCTCTTCGGCAAGGTCGCGGGCAATCTGTTCCACGTCACGGCCGACATAGCCGACTTCGGTGAACTTGGTTGCCTCAATCTTGATGAAGGGCGCATCGGCCAGCTTCGCAAGACGCCGGGAAATCTCGGTCTTGCCGCAGCCGGTGGGCCCTATCATGAGGATGTTTTTCGGCGTTACTTCGTCGCGCAAGTCCGCAGGAAGCTGCTGCCGCCGCCAGCGATTGCGAAGCGCAACGGCTACGGCCCGTTTGGCCTCTTTCTGTCCGACGATATGTTCATCAAGTGCCTTAACAATGGCCTTGGGGGTAAGATTATGTTGCATGTTCAACCTTTGATGGAAGCAAATTGGAAGCGTGGCGATTAAGGGGCATAGTCCGCAAAACGCTACGTCGCGCTATCCAGAATTTCTGTTGTGACCTGATCATTTGTGTAGATGCAGACTTCAGCCGCGATAGCCATGGCCTTGCGCGCGAGTTTTTCCGCATCTTCTTCATATTCGATAAGTGCCCTGGACGCTGCAAGGGCAAAGTTACCGCCGGACCCGATGGCGGCAATACCCTGTGTGGGTTCCAGCACATCACCATTGCCGGTGAGGATCAGGGTTACGTCCTTGTCGGCTACGATCATCATCGCTTCGAGATTGCGTAGATATTTGTCCGTCCGCCAGTCTTTGGCCAGCTCTACAGCCGCGCGCATCAATTGGCCGTTGTGCCGTTCCAGCTTGGCTTCCAGGCGCTCGAACAAGGTGAAAGCATCTGCGGTTGCACCGGCAAAGCCGCCAATGACCGATCCGTCATGTAATTGACGGACCTTGCGGGCATTGGGCTTCATCACGGTTTGACCCATGGAAACCTGGCCGTCGCCGATCACGATGACTTTGCCATTTTTACGAACGGAAAGGATGGTGGTGCCATGCCAGTCTTGCATGCCATGCTGCTGATTTTTTGTCATAAACGGGATATGGGAAATCTGTCACGCAAGTGCAACCATTGCTCCCGTGCCAAATGATTTTGTGCTTATTCTTTATTCAGGGCGACTTCTTTATTCAGGGCGACTTAAATCGGGGCCAGAATCGGGACCAGAGTCGGGTGGCAAAAATCGGGGGCAAAAAAAATGGCGACCAAAGGGCCGCCATCTTAAAATCTTCTATCGCCAGAGCTCAGGGGCTGGTTGGCGAGTCGTCGCTTCCGTCAGCGGCGATAACGATACCACCGATTACTGCAGCGGCAGCGAGGACAGCAATGATGATGCCTGATCCGCCTTCGAGTTTGCTTTCCTTGTCTGCAGATGCGTTAGCACGAACAGCTTCAGAAACCTTGGAAACTGGCTGAGCTGCCTGTGCGAACACAGGTGTAGCAACCAGAGATGCGGCGGCAACAGCTGCCATACCAATTTTATCGAAACGCATAATTTGCTCCTTTAAGGCTTCGCATTAGATAAATCGTCAATGTGGGAGTGACACATCAATCATTTGAAATCAACCAGATTTATCGCGAAAGATGTAATTTTTGAGCATTGTTGCAAACATCACACAATCATGGTTTGCACTCATATCGGACTGATAGCGGCGCGCGCAATCGATAAAAATAACCGTATCATTTCAAGACAAAGATCGCGAAAAACCATTTTACGCTGGATTTAATCCCTAACAAATTGTTAACAAATGGGCATGAAAGAAGCCCGATCCCATACGCTCGTGCTTGGCAAGGCTCCGTCTTTTGCGATTCGTAATGAGGCTGCAAGGCACCCATTCCGCCGCACTCTGCCGCGTAAACTGTTCGTTCCTGTTGAAAAACCGGCAAGTGAGCAGACGAAAAGCCAGCCCAGAAAATGGATGAACGAGGATGTGAGTCTCTTCCTCCTGAGCTTCACGGCGTTCTTCACTGCTTTCTCGGCCTTCATCATTTAAGCGCGACTGATGGCCTGCTTAGTCGCAGGCGAGATGTAGTTGCTGGCCTAGCCATGCCGCCACGACGCACATAGCTGCGACCAAGAGCAATTGCTCGGTAGTTGAAACACCCAGCAAGCTCAGCCCCAGGGCAACAAGTGCGCCGAGCACCATACATCCGGAATTGACGACATTGTTCGCGGCAATGGTTCGAGCCGTTTCGCTGATATCGACGGTGGTCGTCAAAAAAGCATAAAGCGGCACGACAAACATACCGCCAAATATCGACACTCCGGCCAGAGTTCCCAGCAAGGCCCATGCCCCATCATGCATCATGAACGTGCGGAAAGTGTGCAGCTCCCCATTGGGAAGGCCCTCCCAATTGCGGGCTATGAAAAAGAGGATCACAACAAAAACACCCATCATGATCACGCTAAACGGTGCAAACCGTGCCGAAACCTCACTTTTGAGCAGGCGGTTTATCAGGACAGACCCCAATGCGATGCCAACAGAAAAAACGCCAAGGAACAGGCTTGCGACGGCGGGGGTCGACGTCAGGACGTTTTCCACCAGGGGTGGGAACTGGATGATGAGCACCGATCCGATGGTCCAGAAAAAGCTGATCGCCACAATCGCCAGATAAAGCCTACGTATATGCAAAGTCGCTGAAATCAGCCTGATGGAAGAGCGCAGAAAGTTGAAATCGATCTTCTCGACTTCCTTTTGCGGCGGCGCACTGGGTATATAGTGCGCTGCAATCCGGCCAATTACCGCGACTATAAGCACAGAAATAATAGCAATTTCAACGCCGTTACCATCGCGGTCAATGATGATGCCGCCAAGGATCGTGCCGGCCAATATGGCGATATAGGTTCCGGCTTCCACCAGTCCGGTTCCCGCCAGCACCTCGTCCTTTTTCAGATGCTGTGGAAGGATGGCGTATTTGATCGGGCCAAAAAATGTCGACTGCAGACCGAGCAGGAACAGGGCGGTCAACATGATAGGAATCGAATGGAGCCACAATCCGAGAGCAGCGATAACCGCAATCACGATTTCCAGCGTTTTGACAAAGCGTGTAATCCGCGCCTTGTCATAATTGTCGGCGAGTTGCCCGGCCAAAGACGAGAATAAAAAGAACGGCAGGATAAAAATCCCGGACGCCAGTGCGTTAAACTGAAAATCCTGGGCCGGGTCCTTGTAGATGCCGTAAGTGACCAGGATGACCATTGAGAATTTGAACAGATTGTCGTTGAAAGCACCTAGCATCTGCGTGAGGAAAAGCGGCCAAAAGCGCCGTTTTGCTAGTAATCGATGAGCGGATGGCATGCGTTGGCATTTTCCTGTGGTAGAGCCCCGGTTGGAACGTTCAGGTATGAATGGACTTGGCCGGCACACTAACGATGTAGTCCGATAGCGCAAGGCACTGAATGTCCGAAAACTCCATCTTCACATCCGGCTTGATGTCCATGGGCAAGGATAGGATTTCACTTTGGTCAAAACCTAGCTATGGCAGAATAATATGCTAAATCTGCCAAACATTTTGACGCTATCGCGGATATTTACCGTGCCATTTCTTGTCGGTTTACTCTGGTGGCCAAGCTGGAAACTGGGTTATTTACTCGGTACCGGGCTTTATGCCTTAATGGCTATTACCGATTATTTTGACGGCTATCTTGCCCGTTCGCAGGGCACAGTATCGAAACTGGGCATATTCCTTGACCCGATTGCCGACAAGATCATGGTAGCATCGGTCATCCTGATCCTCTGTGCAAGCGGCGATATCGAAGGCTATAATGTAATCGCAGCGCTGATAATTTTGCTGCGCGAGATTGCTGTATCGGGCTTGCGGGAGTTTCTGGCCGGTTTGCAAGTCAGTGTGCCAGTGTCCCAACTGGCCAAATGGAAGACGACATTACAGCTCGTTTCTTTTGGCGCCCTGATATTGGCGGGCGGATTGCCGCAATATGCTTTCATTCAGACCGTTGGCATCTGGACGCTTTGGGCAGCGGCAATTCTGACGATGATAACCGGCTGGGATTATCTTCGGGTCGGCCTGAAACATATGGATTGATGGTCATTCATGACGCAGGAAATTAACATGATATACTTCGCATGGGTCAAGGAACGACTGGGCCGTGATGAAGAGACTGTGATTTGCCCGCAAAATGCCAAAACCGTTGGGCAGCTTGTCGAGCATCTGCGGGATAGTGACGCTTCTTACCAAGCGGCCTTTTGTGACATGAACAAGCTGCGTTTTGCACTGGATCATGATTTCGTGGGGCCGGATAAACTGCTGGCCGGGGCCAGAGAGCTGGCGATATTTCCGCCGGTTACAGGCGGATGAAAAAGATTGAGGTCATAACTGGCGATTTCGATGCCGGGGCCGAGATTGCAAATCTGTCAACACTTGGCGGCGGTGCAGTTGCCAGTTTTGTCGGACAGGTGAGAGGGGACGGCGATCTGATCGCTCTCGAACTGGAACATTATCCGGCGATGACCGAACAAGCCTTGCGCCAAATTGCAGATAAAGCCGCGCAAAAATGGGATTTGCACGGGATCACGATCATCCACCGGGTCGGTCGGCTGAAAATCGGAGAACAGATTGTCTTAACCTGCACATGTTCCGACCACAGGCAAGCAGCTATAGAGGCCTGTGCTTTCATCATGGATCAGCTAAAAACCGCTGCGCCTTTCTGGAAAAAGGAAATCAGCCGCAACGGAAGTGAAAGCTGGGTCGAGGAACGAGCATCAGATGTTGAAGCTGCAGAAAACTGGGGCGGTTAGGCCGCTTTTTTAACCGCCCAATCCTTTGTCTGCCGCATGATCTCTGCCAGAAGTTTGAACTCGTCCCTGCGCGGACTGTTCTTGCGCCAGATGAGAGCAATATCGCGGTAAGCATGTTCCGAGATAAGGGGCCGTGCAATAATATCGGTATGGTCCAATATCCCACTATCAATCGCCATTTTCGGAAGCATTGTCAGCCCTAAACCGTTATCGACCATCTGGACCAAAGTATGCAGCGATGTACCCATCATCCGGGCTGATGCCCTGAGTTCCGGTCGGTTGCATGCAGCCAGAGCGTGATCCTTCAGGCAATGGCCATCTTCCAGAAGCAACAGGCGGTTTTCGTCGATAATCGCAGGATCAACCATTTTAGGCGGATCGCGCGGATCGTCTTTGGGGAAAGCGATAAGGATTTCGTCCTGAAACAATATTTCTGATTCTACGTCGCCGCACGGGAAGGGCAGTGCGAGTAAAACACAATCAACATGCCCGTGGCGCAGTGTATCGCAAGCGGCCTGGCTCGGTTCTTCCTTCAGGTAAAGTTTGAGCTCTGGCCGGTCTTTTCGTAACTGAGGGAGCAATTTCGGCAGTAAAAAGGGCGCGATCGTGGGAATAACGCTCATTCGGATATCACCGACCAACGGTTTACCTGCGGAACGCGCCATATCGGAAAGCTCTTCGGCTTCGCGGAGGATGCGATGGGCTTTCTCGACCATCTGTTTGCCAAGCTCGGTAAAGCGCACGACCCGGCGTGTCCGCTCAACCAATGTGACATCCAGAAGAGTTTCGAGCTCCTTTATACCGGCGGATAGCGTTGATTGGGTAACGTAACAGGCTTCTGCCGCTCGTCCAAAATGGCCATGGTCTTCCAGCGCCACCAGATATTGCAACTGTTTAAGGGTTGGCAGATAGTTAGACACGATTGATCCCCTTAATGACTAGAAGCATATTAATTCAATATAGTGATAAATACGAGCGCAAAAAGGGCCGGTTTGAAATCAGTGGCAAGAAAAGACTGGAAAAGTCATAGCGGGAACCTTAGTTTGAGGGCTGGTAAATTACCGGAGAAGAAGATGTTTGGGGAATTGGGAGAATATTTGGATTCTGTAAAGAGTCGCGATCCCTCTCCGCGCTCCCGTTGGGAGATATTGCTATACCCCGGTGTTCTGGCTTTGGGTCTGCACCGCGTGGCGCATTGGTTGTTCAAGGGTGAGCTATATTTTCTGGCGCGCTTGGTGAACCATTTATCCCGGCTATTAACGGCTATTGATATCCATCCGGGTGCCAAAATCGGCAAGCATCTGTTCATCGACCATGGCTTTTCTGTCATCGGCGAAACGGCAGAAATCGGTGATAATGTCACAATTTACCAGTGTGTGACGCTTGGCGGAACTAATCCGGCTAACGGGATTGGAGGAAAACGCCATCCGACGATCGAGGATGATGCCATTCTGGGATCGGGCGCACAGATATTGGGGCCGATTACGGTTGGTAAAAGATCGCGTATCGGTGCCAATGCTGTGGTGACACAGGATGTTCCGGAAGGCGCGACAATGGTCGGCGTTCGCGCACGCCCCATGCTGGTCAAGGTGGAGCAATATCAGGAAGAATTCACCCCTTATGGCACGCCATGCAGCGAAATGGCGGCCGATACCGGCGCGCAGAAACTGGAAGTATTGCAGTGTGAGGTAGAACAATTGCAAAAACGTATTGCCGCATATGCAAAGAGCCAGGATAAAGCCGACACAGATGGCACGGAAAGCAGCCGAGATAGCGCTTGAGCCGCTCTGAAAATTCCAACGTCTCAGCTTTTCCTGTAAAGGAAAGATATCCGGTTCAGGTAGGTTTTGAACGCCGGGAATTGGAACGGATTCTCAGTCTTTACGGCCGGATGGTCGCTGCCGGACACTGGCGGGACTATGCCATGGATATGGATAGAGATGCCGCCATTTTCTCTGCTTTTCGCCGCGCGTCAGAGCGGCCGCAAATCCGCATAGAAAAACGCCCTGCGAACCGGAACAAGCAGGGTCAATGGATGCTGCATGGCGAACATGGACAGATATTGAAGCGCGGTGACGATCTTGCCGCTGTGCTTGCTCCAATTGAACGCCGGTTGATGAAACTGATTCAGGACTAGCGCGTATTTGTCCTCAGACCGTCCGGCATTCCCTTGTAAAAAAACTGCAATAAAAATGACGCTATTTAGAAATGTAATTGTCATAGAGCCGAGACATCAATTGTCACCCAGCATCAAGGACTCTTATGAGCATGCATCTGAAACTAGCCCTGACAACTGGCGCCGCCATATTAGCGCTAACCCCCGTTCAGACTTTTGCAGCACCGATCTCTGACGAGGAAGCGGCGGCTCTGCTGGAGCGCCTCAACCAGATGGAGCAAGAAGTTGCAAACCTGCGCGCACAATTAGGTGCTGTGCAAACTACCCAGCAGCAGCAAACAGAAAAGGTCGCCGAGGTCGAAAAGGTCGCGCAGGCCAAAGAGAAAACCAGCATCAAGTTCAAAGGCGCTCCGGAAATCAAAACGGACGATGGCTGGAGCTTTAAACCGCGTGGCCGGATCCTTTATGATTTTAATAATCTGTCATCCGTCCCGTCCACAATCAATATTCCGGGTGAAGGCTTTTCGAACGAGGCCCGCCGCGTAAGGCTGGGCGTACAAGGAAGCATTCCGGGCGGGTTTGGATATAAGCTGGAGGCTGACCTTCTGGACGGAGTCGAGATAACGGATGCTTATCTTGATTATAAAAGCGGCGGTTTAACGGTGACAGTTGGTCAGCATAATAATTTCCAGTCGCTGGAAGAATTGTCCAGCAGCAACGACACAAGCTTTATCGAGCGTGCGGCCTTTACCGATGCCTTTGGTTTTGAACGGCAGGTCGGTGTTTCAGCCGCTTACAAGACAGGTGACGTGTTGCTACAGGCAGGTGTATTCACCGATAATATCGCTGATCTGGATGACGGGAATGACAGCATAGGTCTGGATGGCCGTGTGGTATTCGCTCCGAAAATTGATAATGCCCAGCTTCATTTGGGCGGTTCTGTCCACTGGAAGGATCTTGGTGATAATGTGAATTCTCTTCGCTATCGCCAGCGGCCATTGATCCATAGCGTCGATACCCGCTTCATCAACACAGGTAATATGGACGCCGAGGAGCAGCTAACTTACGGATTGGAAGCGGCTGTGATTTCAGGACGGTTCCATGCGGCCGCAGAGGGCCATTGGGCGACAGTAAGTCGGCCCGGTCTGGCTGATCCGACATTTTTTGGCGGTTCGGTGGAAGCAGGGCTGTTCCTGACAGATGATACGCGTGAATATAAAGATGGTCTGTTCAAGGGCGTGAAAGTGAACAACCCGGTCGGTTCTGGCGGCATGGGAGCTTGGCAAGTCAACGTGCGTTATGACCGGCTTGATCTTACTGATGCAGGCGTCATTGGCGGAACGCAGGATGGTTATATGGCGTCTCTCATCTGGACGCCGGTTGATTATGTCCGGTTTCTGTTAAATTACGGGCGTCTGTCTTATGGAGATGCGCTGGCTATTGTTCCCGGCGCGCCCGATGACTTCTCCGTCGATGTGATCGGAGCGCGGGCGCAGATTGCTTTCTGAACGCTTGCGATAGAGCAAAGAAAAAGGCCGGTTCTATCCGGCCTTTTTTGTGTGTGTTGGGTAGCGGGCTTAGATCAGGATCAGGCCGCTTCTGTATCCAGGGCATATCCGGCGGAGCGGACAGTCCGGATGATGTCGGGGCGCTGGTTGACGTTGATCGCCTTGCGGAGACGGCGGATGTGCACGTCAACCGTTCGCAATTCTATATCGCTGTCCTGACCCCAGACGGAATCGAGCAACCGCTCGCGGGAGAATACCCAGTTGGGATGCTCCAGAAAATGACGCAAAAGCCGGAACTCGGTCGGTCCGAGCGGAATTGTATCGCCGTTGCGTTTCACCTTGTGACCAACAGTGTCCATTTCCAGATCACCGAACACCAGCTTTTCACCGGCAAGGGCAGGGCGTACCCGGCGCAGAACGGCTTTCACTCTGGCTATCAGTTCGCGTGGGCTGAACGGCTTTGTGATATAATCATCCGCTCCGGTTTCCAGGCCGCGGATTTTATCCTCTTCCTCACCGCGAGCGGTCAGCATGATGATTGGAATATTGGCTGTTTCCGATGACCGGCGCAGGTGGCGGCATACTTCGATTCCCGACAGATTCTCGACCATCCAGTCCAGCAGGATAACATCAGGACGATGTTCTTTCACCAACAGCAAAGCTTCTTCGCCATCGGGTGTCTGGATGACATCATATTCTTCTTTTTTGAAGTTCCAGATCAAAAGCTCCGCTAATGCAGCGTCATCTTCAACAAGTAACAATTTCGCACCGGCCATTTTACTAACTCCCGTCTTCTGGCGCATCCACAAAATCGGTGGGGCTGTTACCGCGATCGCGTTCCGGCATTGGTTCGCCTTTAGCGGCAAAATATACCATTTCTGCGACGTTGGTTGCATGGTCGCCAATCCGTTCCAGGTTTTTGGCGATGAAAAGCAGGTGGGCAGCTTCCCCGATATCTTTGGGGTTCTCGATCATGAAAGTGACGACGGACCGGAAAATGCTGGTGTAAAAGTCATCAACAATCTGGTCCCGCTCACAGACATCCACAGCCAGGTCGGCATCGCGGCGTGCAAACGCTTCCAGGGAGTCGCGCACAAGTTCGGATGCCACGTTTGACATTGATGGCAGCAAAGAAGCAGGGCGCAATTTATGGGTGCTGGCAATAACCGGCACGCGCTTTGCGATATTCTTTGCATAATCGCCGATACGTTCGACCACGCCGGATATTTTGAACGTAGCGATTAACTCGCGCAGGTCATCGGCCATTGGCGCGCGCAAGGCGATGGTCTGGATCGTCAGTTCATCGATGCGCTTTTCAAGCTCGTCGATAATCTTGTCTTCAGCAACGACCTCTGCCGCCAGTTTCAGGTCATGCTTTTCCAGCGCACGCATTGCCTTGGCAATTGCCTGCTCGCTGCGTCCACCGATTTCCGCAACCATACCGCGCAGTTCATTGATATCGGTATCAAAGGCTTTGACCGTATGTTCCATGCTGCCATTTGTCATTTTCCGACTTTCCTTTAATTGCGTAACGGCTAACCGTAGCGCCCGGTAATATAATCCCGTGTTTTTTCTTCTGTCGGGTTTGTGAATATATCTGACGTAACGCCATATTCAACAAGTGTTCCCAAGTGAAAGAAAGCAGTGCGTTGTGAAACACGGGCAGCTTGCTGCATATTATGCGTCACGATAACAATAGCATATCTACCACGAAGTTCATGAATAAGCTCTTCGATCTTGGCTGTTGCTATGGGATCTAATGCAGAACAAGGTTCATCCATGAGAATGACTTCGGGGTCAACTGCTATTGCTCGGGCGATGCACAGCCTTTGTTGCTGGCCGCCAGATAGGGCGGTTCCGCTATCCTGCAATCGATCCTGCACTTCGCCCCAAAGACCAGCCCGTTGCAGTGAGCTTTCAACGATATGATCGAGCTCGTCCTTGCTATTGGCCAGGCCATGAATCCGCGGACCATAAGCTATGTTGTCATAAATCGACTTTGGAAAGGGGTTGGGCTTTTGAAACACCATGCCGACACGGGCGCGAAGTTGCACCACATCCATCTGCGGTGCGTAAATGTCTTCGCCTTCCAATGTGATCTCGCCCGTCACTCTGGCGATCGGGATCGTATCATTCATCCGGTTCAAACAGCGCAGAAAGGTTGATTTGCCGCAACCGGAAGGACCGATAAACGCCGTTACATTGTCGAGCGCGACATCGATAGAAACGTCTTTGATAGCCTGTTTCTCGCCATAGAAAACATTCACGTTGCGCGTGGTCATTTTCAGCGGCCCGTCACCGGCAGAGATGGTAGGGGCTGTTGTTTCTGTCATAGTTGAGCCTTCATTCGGACGGGCATTCGGGGTTTCATTCGGAATGTCACTGTCTAGTAATTCTGTCATATCACTTTCTACCAGCGGGTTTCAAACCGGTTACGCAGATATATAGCTACTGCGTTCATCGTTAGAAGGAACACCAGCAAAACAATGATCGCTGCAGAGGTTTTTTCAACAAACCCGCGGTTAACTTCATCGGACCACAAGAAAATCTGCACCGGCAATACCGTGGCAGGTTCGGTAATACCGTCTGGCGGCGTCGCGATAAATGCGCGCATTCCGATCATCAGCAACGGTGCTGTTTCCCCTAAAGCGCGGGCCATACCGATGATTGTGCCAGTCAATATGCCGGGAAGCGCCAGCGGAAGCACATGGTGGAAAACAACCTGCATCTTGCTTGCACCGATACCCAAAGCGGCTTCGCGGATGGAGGGCGGCACGGCTTTGACAGCGTTACGGCCCGATATAACAATTACGGGCATAGTCATAAGGGCCAGCGTCAAACCACCGACCAGTGCCGCAGATCGCGGCATGCCAAAGAGGTTTAGGAACACAGCCAGGCCAAGCAGACCAAAGATGATGGATGGAACGGCAGCAAGGTTGTTGATCGAAACTTCGATCAGGTCGGTAAAACGGTTCTTTGGCGCATATTCTTCCATATAGAGAGCCGAGAGCACACCGATGGGAAAGGCGATGATCAACGTGATGAACATCGTTATCAGAGAGCCTTTCAGCGCGCCCCAGATACCCACTTGCATCGGGTCTGTTGCGTCAGAGCTGCTCAGGAAGTTCCAGTTGAATCCGGTGCGCATACTGTCACCCAGCTGCGCCACTTTCGCCTCTGAATCATCGCTGCCTGTGCCTTTATAGGCAACGTCAATGTCGGAATTTACCGGCAGGCTTAAGGTAGCCTTTGTTTCGACAATGTCGGGATTTTTCAGGATTTCCTGACGTACGTCCTGCCATCCGCCAGTCGAAAACAGGTTGGTGCCTTTTTCGCCATATTGGATCTGGATGCTGGCTTCTACGATATCCTGCACACCCAAAGTCTGAAGGTTTGCCTTGGCATTTTGCCCTTCAAACTGGCTTGGCGAAGCGCCGCCGGTCATGGCAGGAAAGTCTATTTCGACAGGCAGCTCAGTCTGGGTAAATCCGCGCAGACCGTTGCCAACCATTACGAATAATAGAAACGCAAGAAAAGCCGCCGATATCAAAACCGCACCAAGACCCATGATCTTGAATCGCCGTTCCGCTGCATAGCGGCCGCGAATACGCTTTTGCATCTCGGCACCCTGCCAATCAGTAGGCGTGCGCTTTTGTGAAGGGGTGGCTGCGCTATTCATAAGCTTCCCGATATTTTTTAACGACCCTGAGCGCGATCAGATTGAGCAGCAAGGTCACAATGAACAGTACCAGACCAAGCGCGAAAGCGGCGAGCGTTTTGGGGCTGTCAAATTCCTGATCGCCGGTTAGCAACTGGACGATTTGCGTGGTGACCGTAGTCACACTGGAAAACGGATTGGCAGTGAGGTTCGCGGCAAGACCGGCAGCCATGACAACGATCATGGTTTCGCCAATCGCGCGGCTGACAGCCAGCAAGACACCGCCGACGACACCGGGCAGGGCCGCTGGGATCAAAACCTTTTTAATCGTTTCGCTCTTCGTCGCGCCCATAGCGAGCGAGCCGTCGCGCATGGCGGCAGGAACCGCGGCAATACTGTCATCTGCCATAGAGGAAACAAACGGGATAATCATGATGCCCATAACCACACCTGCAGCCAAAGCGGATTCTGAAGAGGCGTTTGAAATGCCAATAGAAACAGCAAAATCGCGAAGGGCAGGCGCGACTGTCAATGCAGCGAAATAACCATAAACAACCGTCGGGACGCCAGCGAGAATCTCTAATATCGGTTTCATCCACGAGCGGAATTTCGGTGCTGCATATTGGGTGAGATAGATCGCGCTCATCAAACCGAGCGGGATTGCGACGATCATCGCAATGATTGCGCCGATGAATATTGTTCCCCAGAACAGCGGTATGGCTCCAAATCCGCTATCTCCGGACGGGCCAGCGACAGCTTTTGGATTCCATTCGGTACCGAACAAAAAGTCCAGTGGCGACACCATCGAGAAGAACCGCATGGACTCGAAAACCAGCGATATAAATATGCCGATTGTGGTGATCGTAGCGATGAGCGAAGCGAAAAGCAGCGCCATCATTGTGATCCGCTCAACCTTTGTGCGCGCCCTGAGATCCGGTTTAATTCGTAGCCATGCAAAAGTGCCGCAGGCAAAAACCAGAAGCAGGACAGCAATCGTACCAAGCGTCCCATAATAGGACAGGGCAGTCTGATAGGGTTTAACCATCGTCAGCGAGAGAGGATTGAATGCAGTCGTTTGATTGCCGAGAGCGATAGAGCGGGCTTCCGCAAGTATCGCTCCTCGCGCGAAAGGAGCCTCTGGCAATTGTTCGGCCGCAGGACTGGTCAGCGCAGCTTCTGTAATCAGCGAAGGACTGACAATGTTCCAGACGACCAGGAACAACAGGGCAGGGCCAATTGCCCAAAGTGCAACATACCATCCATGATAGCTGGGCAGCGAATGGATGGGCCGCTTTTCGGGGCTATTTACAATCAAACGCCTCGCCTTGACGCGGCCAAAGAACCAGGACGCACAACCGAGAACGATGATTAGCAGGAAGAGAATTGAGCCTGTCACGGTATAAAATCTGGTCCTTGATTTGGTTCTTACCCCAGAATCAGGGTATCAATGGATGCGGGCTACATGAAAATAGCCCGCATCCCAACGATTATTATTCCAATTCAGTGCCGGTCAATGCGGGCAGGTTTTTGACTGTCTCTGCCATCGTCGCGCGGACAGCATCCGGCGAAGCAATAAGACCGATTTTCACCAGGTAGCCGTCATTTCCTCCGGCGCTGACAAATTCGGTCAAATATTCCTGAAGACCGGGAATGACTCCAACATGCTGTTTTTTGGCATATATATAAAGTGGACGTGCGCCGGGATATTCGCCCGATGCAATCGCGTCATAAGTTGGTGCGATGCCGGAAACCGGAACTCCGCGAACGGTATCGGTATTTTCGCCAAGGAAGCTGTAACCAAAAATGCCGAGGCTATTGGGGTTGGCTTTCAGCTTCTGGACGATCAGATTGTCATTCTCACCCGCATCAATATACGGCCCGTCAGCACGGACATTGTGACAGATGGCTTTATATTCATCTTCGTTACTATCTTTAAGCGCCTTGGTTGTCGCGTCTGTTTTGCAACCGACTTCCATAATCAGCTCGGTCAAAGCATCGCGTGTGCCTGATGTTGATGGTGGACCATAAACATTAATGGCAATATTGGGGAGTGACGGGTCAATGTCAGACCATTTTTTCGCAGTGTTCTCTTTGCCGAATGGCCGTTCCGCGATGGCTTGGTAAATTTGCTTGGGTGTCAGGCCGATCGTTGGTCCTTCATTGGATTGAGCAACGGCAATACCGTCAATACCAATCTGGACTTCAACAACATCTGTCACGCCATTTGTGTGACACATTTCAAGTTCGGATGCTTTCATC
>JADMKQ010000129.1 GCA_015478735.1 Sphingorhabdus sp.
CCGCACTGGCAGCCAGCCCGATCATCATGGCCCCAATGGGGACGGGAAGTGCTTTCAAAACTGGTGGCTGATGGCCGCTGGAATATTGTTTTTGCGCCGCACCAACGACTTGTGGAAACGGATGAAGAGATAGAGGAATTCCTGAGCGATTTTGGTGAGCACGACAATCTACATTTCGATCTGGACAGCTTCGCGACGGTTGATGGTAGCTACACACGGATGGCGGATATTTATCTTGGGGACAGTTCCAGCCAGGTGGTCGAGTTTTTAATCTCTCCGCGTCCGGTGGTGTTGCTGCAGCCGCCGGAAATGACTGACCTTTTCGCGCAAAGAGCAGGCTATAACATATTGGGCGAAACGGTGGAGAGTGCCGACCGGATCACAGATGCAATTGCAGATGCACCGGCAAGGTTCGCGGACTATGAAGATGCGCAAAGGGAATATGCTGCCTCCTCTCTAGGTGAAACGGGGCCGGACGCAGCTCGAAATGCGGCAAAGATAATCGCCGGATTTGCTGACCAGCCCCGCTTTTAACTCAGACGGTAAACCAGCTTTCAACCCGTTTGCCACCTGCCTGTGCAGCCATTGCCTGCAAAAGCCGGACAATATGGATCAGACAAGACAACGCGGTCCAGATCGCCACCGCGATCAAGCCAAGATCGGGGCGCATGAAGGGCAGGCTTGCCACCAATATCGCCATATTCGGATTTCGCCGCGCTGTAATCAGGCGAAAATCACTGTCAAATTTCTGCCAGACATGGATGTGAATATCATAGCGGCGAATAAACTCCCCCTCGACTAGCCGTTGCAAGACATAGCCAGCCCAGATCACACCCAGCACCCACCACCAGAGCTGATTATCATAAGCAAGCCCCCAGGTACCAAGACCGACGGCCCATGCCCAATACCAGAAAGGCGGGTGGACCAGATCAATACCATGATCGAAAAAATTGCCCCACCAGGACGATGTAATCGTGCAGCGGGCCAGCTTTCCATCCACTGTATCGAGCACCATGAACATGAAACCGATTGCGCAACCGATCCAGTAATAGCCGTAATAGAATAATATCGTCGCGGCGACACAGCCGACCGCACCAATGGCAGTCACCATATTGGGGGTCAGTCCGACCTTTGCGGCTATACGGGTCAGGACCAATGCGAATTCCGGCCAAAGATATTTTGTCAGAATGTCGGTGACACCTTTATAAGCGCCGAAATAGCTCGCGCGTTCCGCCGCTTTTACCGTCGTTGAATCGAGAATAGTGACAAAAGGCGTATCCAGTTTGCGAAGCTCGTGATTGTGTATCTGCGGCCCGTCGCGATATTCCATCACCGTTGCGCCAGCTGGAATCTCAAGCTTGTTCAGACTTTCTAACTCCGCCTCTGTTCGCGCATTGGCGAGAACGGGGGTGCCGTCCATGGTCAAGACCAGGCCCGGATGTTCGGCAACATAACGCATCCACTGCGGATCGAAAGCATAGGTGAGGTTGACCCAGATTGTGCCATCAACTTTGGCTGTTAGTTTGCCCGCTAAGCGCTCTACACGGACCGCGTTGCTCATGCCCCAGATCGAGGTGTCATTGGCCCCGTGAAGGGATAGCTTGATGCCGTTGTCGGTCAGCATATCTCGTCTTTCTGTCGATCGTTACCGGTTAGTGTGCTCGTTTCGGGCTTTAGCCTAATTTCCCGTTCTTTCCAGTCCCGCCTTGCCGATTTACCTGTTTTTCAATATAAATTGAGGTGGGAGACTGACAATTCTGCCATTGAATTTGGCAGAAAACCAATTATGGTGCGCGCCATCCACCTTCGGATATACGAAAGATTCCTTTCGCCACTAACAAGAGAAACCAAATGGCAACATTCACCCTCCCGAAAAATAGCAAAATTCGTAAAACCGGCGAAGTACATGAAGCGCTGAGCAGCGGAACGGTACGGTCGTTCAAGGTCTATCGCTATGATCCGGATAGTGGTGAAAACCCGCGCTATGATACTTTCAAAATCGATACGGACGATTGCGGGCCAATGGTACTTGATGCGCTGATCAAAATGAAAAGCGATCAGGATGCGACTCTGACTTTCCGCCGGTCATGCCGCGAAGGCATTTGCGGTTCCTGCGCCATGAATATTGACGGCAAGAACGGTCTAGCCTGTACCACCGCGATTGAAGATTGCTCCAGGGAAGTCAAGATTACGCCTTTGCCGCACATGGAAGTCATCAAGGACCTTGTCCCCGATTTCTCTCATTTTTATGCGCAATATGCTTCTATCCAGCCTTGGCTGAAAACGGTCACGCCAACGCCATCCGGTAAAGAGCGTCTGCAATCACCCGAAGATCGTTCCAAACTCGATGGTTTGTATGAGTGCATCCTGTGTGCATGTTGCCAGACGAGCTGCCCCAGCTATTGGTGGAACTCTGACAAGTTTCTTGGTCCTGCTATTTTGCTTCAGGCCTATCGCTGGCTGGCCGATAGCCGCGATGAAATGACCGGTGAACGTCTCGACGAGCTGGAAGATCCGTTCCGTCTCTATCGCTGCCACACGATCATGAACTGCTCGAACGCCTGTCCCAAAGGTCTGTCGCCTGCAAAAGCGATTGCCGAGATCAAGAAGTTGACCGCTGCACGAGAAGCCTGATCTTGTCTGCAGACAAGTCAATAACCCACGCTGAGCCTATTGTTCTTGCCGATGAACCGGACCCGGATAATCCCGGTTGGTATCGGTGGGAATTAAGCGAGGCCGATTGCTATAACAGCTTTCTGGGCCCGATAATCGTGCGGCGCGGCGGTGACGGCGTTGCCGGTAATATCGCCCGCGTTCGCATGACCCCGCAGAAACGACATCGCAATCTGGGTGATGTGGTTCATGGCGGTGCCTTGACGGGTTTTATTGATTGTTCGCTGTTCGCGGCGATGCGGGCTTTGGATATCGGTCCTTCGGGCTTTGCGCTGACGGTTGAGTTGCAGACCCATTTCATCGGTGCGGCGCAGCTTGACGAACCTATTGAAGCGCGGGTTGAAGTGACTCGCGAAACCGGCCGGTTCCTGTTCCTTCGCGGACTGATAGTGCAGGGCGAGGCAAGTGATAACCATGCCGAGAACAAGGCATCTTTCACGGCGATTGTAAAGAAGCCGTCGCCGCAAGCAGCGCCAAGCCAATGACCGGATTTTACGCGCGCTATCAGGCGCTGATCGCCAATGGCGAGTTGAAGCCCGATCCCGATCAGGAAGCATGCGCACAGCGTCTGGCTATATTGCAGGACGAACTGGAAGCTGTGCCTCCGCGGGGCAGT
>JADMKQ010000130.1:0-9558 GCA_015478735.1 Sphingorhabdus sp.
GCCCGCCGGAACCCATTTCAAAGCGTGATTGGGTAACTTTTAACGAACCATAATCACCGATATAAATGCTGTGGGCACGGGATAGTCCCCTGTCGCAGCGGCCCAGTCGCCGGAATGTGGAGCGCTCGATAACGATATTGCCGCTTGGGTCATTGGCCGTAAGCAGTCCCTGCTCGCTATTCCGGAATACCGAGTTAGTGACAGTAAGATCGCCGCTCTCCAGCCGGATACCCGCGCCATTGCCATCGAGCACGCGCATATTCTGGAAAACTATGCCATCCACGACCGCAGACTGGCCGCGCAGCACTAGCGCCGCTTTGCCTTCACAAATACCGCCGTCCAGTATCGCTTGTCCCGGAACGGCTGAACGATAGGTGATCTGACCCTCGGACTGGACCGCGCATTGGCGATAAGTGCCGGGGGCGATGACGATCGTGCCGCTTTTGGTTCCGATAGCCGCGACGGCATCCGACAATTTCTGGAATGTCTGACCTTTTTCCGCCAGTGTGAAGGGAGCTTTATTCTTGGCAGGACTTTGCGGCCGGTTCTGGGCCAAAGCTGCGGGAACGGCAGTGACCGCTAGCGCAAGAAACATGAATGACGGGACCGAAAATTTCACCTGGAAAGCTCCTGAAAGGCGGCATTTGCCTATATTGTCTTATAAAGCCGCGCGACCTTCAAAACAATGACAAGGATTGCCTTGTCCCATCGTGCATCACCGTGGAAGCAAGGCGTTACTAGCGACTAAATTATCAACGAGCCTTATTCGTTGAGATTAGGCCGCAACCATTGCCGCGCCTGATCCAGCGACACTCCGCGACGCACGGCATAATCCTCGACCTGATCTTCCCCGATGCGCGCCACGCCAAAATAATCGGCCTGCGGGTGCCCGAAGTAAAAGCCGGATACAGCGGCGGTCGGGGTCATCGCAAAGCCGCTGGATAGTTCCAGCCCGGTATGGGTGGTTGCATCCAGCGCTTCGAATAAAATCGGCTTCAGACTGTGGTCCGGGCAGGCGGGATAGCCGGGAGCAGGGCGGATGCCCTGATATTTTTCCTTGATCAGCGCCTTGTTGCCAAGATTCTCATCCGGCGCATAGCCCCACAAGTCTTTGCGGACATGCTCATGCATACGCTCGGCAAAAGCTTCGGCCAACCGGTCGGCAAGCGCTTTGACCAGGATGCTGTTATAATCATCCTTATCGGCGTGGAAGCGGGCAATATGTTCTTCAATGCCGTGCCCCGTAGTCACCGCAAAGCCGCCAATCCAGTCATCCTGAGTATCGATAAAATCAGCAAGACAGTTATGGGTTTTGCCCTCCCGCTTGCTCACCTGTTGGCGCAGCATGGGCAGGCAAATTTCGCTCAGCCCTTCCAACGAACTACTGTCGAACAATTCCGGATCATTGGAATTATGCCCCATTCCCGCCTTCCCTTTGTAAGGGAGCGGTTTGAATAAAATGTCATCCTTGTCGCGACGTGCGGGCCACAGAGCCGCGACGCCTTTTGCGGTCAGCCATTTTTCTTCAATAATCTGGTCCAGCATGGCCTGTGCATCCCTGAACAGATCACTGGCGCTCTCGCCAACCACTTCGTCGGTCAGGATAGAGGGATAGGTGCCCGCCAGCTCCCACGCGCGGAAAAACGGGGTCCAGTCAATATATTTACGCAGATCCGCCAAATCCCAATCTTCATAGACATGCAGCCCCGGCTTTTTGGGTGCGGGCGGCTTCAGGTTCATGTCAACCACAGCGCCGTTCGCGCGGGCTTCTTCAATCGGGGTCAGTTTTTTCGCCGTCTTGCCAGCGCGGGCGATACGGACCTGCTCATAATCTTCGCGGGTTTTTGCGATAAAGCCCTCTGCCTGGGTATCGCTGACCAACTGCGATGCCACACCGACGGCGCGGCTGGCATCCAGCACATAGATTGTCGGGCCGGAATAGGCCGGTTCAATACGCAGGGCGGTATGCGCCTTGGACGTGGTAGCGCCGCCGATCAGTAACGGCATAGTGATGTTGGCGCGCTCCATTTCTTCGGCCACCGTCACCATTTCATCGAGTGACGGAGTAATCAGGCCGGATAATCCGATCATGTCGGCATCATTGTCTGCCGCAGCCTTCAATATATCCTGCCAGGGGACCATGACGCCCAGGTCAATCACTTCAAACCCGTTACATTGCAGGACGACGCCAACGATATTCTTGCCAATATCATGCACGTCGCCTTTCACGGTCGCCATGACAATCTTGCCCTTGCCCTTGGCCTTTTCGTCCTTTTCCGCCTCGATATAGGGGAAGAGATGGGCGACGGCTTTTTTCATCACACGGGCAGATTTCACCACTTGCGGCAGGAACATCTTGCCCGAGCCGAACAGGTCGCCGACCACATTCATCCCGCCCATTAACGGGCCTTCGATAACCTCTATGGGGCGTCCGCCTGCGTTAAAAATGGCAAGGCGCGCTTCCTCGGTATCTTCGATGATATGGGCATCAATGCCTTTGACAAGCGCATGTTCCAGCCGCTTGGTAACATCATAGCCGCGCCATTCGGCAGCCGCTTTTTCCGCCGCTACATCAGTGCCGCGAAATTTTTCTGCCAGGGTGATCAGCCGGTCGGTCGCATCGTCGCGGCGGTCCATGATGACATCTTCGCAATGTTCGCGCAGTTCCGGGTCGATATCATCATAAATGTCGAGCTGACCCGCGTTGACAATAGCCATATCCATGCCGACCGGGATGGCGTGATACAGAAACACGCTATGCATCGCGCGGCGCACCGGCTCGTTACCCCGAAAGCTGAACGACAGGTTGGACAGGCCGCCCGAAATATGGACGTGCGGGCAATTTGCCTTAATTTCAGCCGTGGCTTCTATAAAGTCGAGGCCATAGCGGCGATGTTCGTCAATACCGGTGGCAACCGCGAACACATTGGGATCAAAGATAATATCTTCGGGCGGGAAGCCGATGCCGGTTAGCAATTCATAGGCGCGGGAGCATATTTCGACCTTGCGTTCTTTCGTGTCGGCTTGCCCGGTTTCATCAAAAGCCATGACAACAACCGCCGCACCATAAGCCATGCATTTGCGGGCATATTTCAGAAACTCCTCTTCGCCTTCTTTCATCGAGATAGAATTGACGATGGGTTTTCCCGACACGCATTTCAGACCCGCTTCGATAACGGACCATTTGGAACTGTCGATCATCACCGGCACGCGGGCAATGTCCGGTTCTGCAGAAATCAGCTTGAGAAACGTCGTCATGGCATGTTCGGAATCAAGCAGGCCTTCGTCCATATTCACGTCGATTATCTGCGCCCCGTTCTCCACCTGTTGCCGCGCCACTTCCACGGCAGCCGGATAATCGTCGTTGAGGATGAGCTTTTTGAAACGCGCGGAACCGGTCACATTGGTGCGTTCGCCGATATTGACAAATTGTGCGGAAGAAGGGGTTGATGTCATTTTTTGTTCCGTTAGCCCTGAGCTTGTCGAAGGGCGTTTTTGTTTTGGGATATGTTCTGGTCGAGGCGTGGTTCGACAGGCTCACCACTAACGCTATTCAAGTTCGGTGATTCACGCTGCCATCGTAAAGGGTTCCAGCCCCGACAATCTTGTGCGGACAGCCGGAGACGGGATAGCGCGCGGTTTGGCATCGGCAACTATGCGGGCAATCGCCGCAATATGTGCCGGAGTTGAGCCACAGCAGCCGCCGACAATATTGACCAATCCTCCGGCATCGCCGCCATTTAGCCACTCACCGATCAAAGCTGCGGTTTGTTCCGGCATTTCGTCATATTCACCCAGATCATTGGGCAAACCAGCATTGGGATAGGCCATGATCAGCGTATCGGCTTGCTTGGAGAGTGCAGCCAGATGCGGGCGCAACTGGTCAGCGCCAAAGGAACAGTTAAGACCGATAGTGATGGGCTTAAGGTGACGCACGGCGTGCCAGAAAGCCTCTACCGTATGGCCGGAAAGATTGCGGCCCGAAAGGTCGGTCAATGTCATCGAAAGCATTAACGGCACATCGCGGCCGCTTGCTTCCGCCGCTTCCTGCGCGGCCATACCGGCGCATTTGGCGTTGAGCGTGTCAAAGATCGTCTCGATCAACAGAAAATCGACGCCGCCTTCGATCAACGCATCGCATTGTTCGCGGTAAACGCTTTTCAGATAATCAAAATCAATTTCCCGATAGCCGGGATCGTTGACATCGGGGGACAGTGACAAGGTCTTGTTCGTCGGGCCGATGGAGCCTGCGACAAAACGCTTTTTGCCATCTTTGGCCTCTGCCTTGTCACAGGCGCTGCGGGCAATTTCTGCCGATTTGATGTTAAGATCGCGCACCAGATGTTCGCAGCCATAATCGGCCTGGCTGATCTTGGTCGAACTGAACGTGTTGGTTTCAACTATGTCTGCACCCGCATCCAGATAAGCCGTGTGAATGCCTTCGATAATATCGGGGCGCGTCAGGCTGAGCAGGTCATTATTGCCTTTCTGGTCGTCGGCAAGGTCCAGATTGCCGCGATAATCCCGCTCACCCAGGCCGTGATTCTGGATCGCTGTTCCATAGCCGCCGTCAAAAACAAGGATACGCTGCGCCGCCAAAGCACGTAATTGATCGCCCGGATTGGTCATGCTGCTTTCTCCTGTCGATCGCCAACCGGCCGCTTGCCAAGCAAGTGACAGATTGCATAGCTAAGCTCTGCGCGGTTGAGTGTGTAAAAGTGAAACTGGCGAACGCCGCCAGCATAAAGTTTGCGGCACAATTCTGCCGCGACTGTCGCCGCGATCAGCTGACGCGCGGAAGGGTGGTCATCCAGTCCTTCGAACAGGTCATTCATCCAGGGCGGGATCTCTGCTCCGCACAGGCCCGCAAACTTTCGCGTCTGTGCGACGTTGGAAACAGGCAAAATACCGGGGACCAGTTCGGCATCAATTCCGGCAGCACCGGCTGCATCCCGGAAGCGGAAAAAAGCCTCTGCTGTAAAGAAAAACTGCGTAATTGCACGATTTGCACCGGCATCGAGCTTGCGTTTCAGATTGTCCAGATCAGTCTGCGGACAATTCGCCTCCGGGTGGGTTTCGGGATATGCAGCAACCGAGATTTCAAACGGTGCAATATCTTTAAGTCCAGCCACCAGTTCCGCAGCACTTTTGTAACCATCCGGATGTGGCTCAAATGCTTGTCCCTCGACTGGCGGATCACCGCGAAGCGCAACAATATGGCGCACACCGGCTTCCCAATAGGATTGCGCCACTTCGGCTATTTCGGATTTGCTCGCGCCGACACAAGTCAAATGCGCTGCTGCCGGGATTTGGGTTTCCTTGACAATACGCGCAACCGTTGCATGTGTGCGTTCCCGCGTTGAACCACCGGCGCCATAAGTGACCGATACAAAGCGCGGGTTAAGCGGCTCAAGTGTCACCACGCTGTTCCACAAGGTTTGTTCCATCTTTTCCGTTTTGGGCGGGAAAAACTCGAACGAAACATCGGCATCACCGTTCAGTCCAGCAAATAGCGGCACATCAAGCGCGCGCTTTGCCTCTTCCAATTGGCTCAAACCCAGGGGGCGGGTATATTCGGTCATAAAGCGGCTCTTTTACTCTTGTTTGAAATGTCAGCGAAGGAGGTTTTTCCCTCGTCGGCGTGGATACGGGGCATGCTGGATTTTCGGCCAACCCATATTTTGACTGTCAGTTCACCGCCATCCAGCGTCCGGCTTTGCACCATGTCGATCTGTGATGCGGCAAACCATCTTTTCATACTGTCATCGGAAAAACCAAGCCGGGCGTGAGCATGGGCGGTCCGTAGCTCTTCACGGTCATGGGATGCGAAATCAACGATCATCACCGTTCCGTTGTTACGAAGCACGCGGGAAACTTCGGCCAATACCGCTTCGGGATAGGGGGCATAGTGAAGCACCTGGTGCAGGATAACGCTATCAATCTGGCTATCACCGATAGGCAGATGGTTAAAGTCACCCAGCTTGAGTTCGGTTTTTCTGGCCAAGGCAGCTTCAGCGGTCTTGTCGCCCTCGTTCCCCAAAATCTTCGCGCGCGCCAGGCGGAGCATCTCGGGGCTTTTGTCCAGAGCCGTGACTTTCTCCGAATTGGGGCCGAACAGTTCAACCATCCGGCCAGTTCCTGTCCCGATATCCAGAAAATGGCCGAGATTAACATCCTTCAGCAATGCCAGCATCGCCTGTTCGACAGCATCTTCGGGAAGGTGCAGTGAGCGGATGGCGTCCCATTCCTCGGCATGGGCTTTAAAATATTGCTCTGCCATTTCGGCGCGTGCTTTGCGGACCAGCGCAAGCTTTGCCTCGTCATGAATGGCTTGCTGTGAAGATATGACAGTTTCGGAACGGAAAAGACGCCTTAGAATATCGAGTTCTGCCGCTTGGCCGGGGCGCAGGAAAACCCAGCTTCCTTCCTTGCGCCGTTCGGCCAGACCGGCTTCGTCCAATATCCTGATATGGCGTGAAATGCGTGGCTGGCTTTGCTCCAGTATCTGCGCTAGTTCGCCAACGGCCAGCTCCATTTTAAGCAAAAGCAACATGATTCGAATCCGTGTCGGATCCGCCAGCGCGCGAAATATGTCTAATATTGCTTCCATCAGGTGATGTCATATAAAGAATTCTTTATATGTAGTCAATGCGCTAGATTTCGCGCTGTTAATTTGACATTGCACCTGATTGTGACCAAAAAAAGCACTTGGCGAGCTCGGCTGAGTATCTTCGTTATTGCTATCCCTTTTTCAAGCGTTTAATGACGTGCCCCGTGGACAGAGTGAGGGATTTTTCATCTGTTCGCATGGTTTTTGAGGAATATAGTAAAGGGTTTACCCAAATGAAAAAAGTTACAACATCAATCGTTCTTGCTGCCGCTCTTGGTTTGGCTGCATGTTCCGGTGCTGCTGACAACGCTGAAACTGGTACAGAAGAAGTTGTAGAAGGCACAGAAGCAACCACTGAAGAAGCTGCTGACGATGCAATGGTAGCTGCTGAAGGTGAAGCTGACGCCATGGGCGAAGCAACAGCTGACGCAACTGCTGAAGCTGGTGCTGCTGCTGATGCTGCTGGTGAAGCTGCGGACGCCGCTGCTAAAGCTGCTGGTGCTGCTGCTGACGCCGCTGCCGGTGCTGCTAAAGAAGCTGTAGAAAAAGCTGCTGAATAAGCCTTTTTCACAAGTTTAAAAAAGGGCTACCCTCACCGGTAGCCCTTTTTTTGTTTGTAACACACGCCCGGTTCGGTGAAACAAGGCTGACTGCCACGCATTGGGATCGCGGCAAGAGGGAGCGGACTATGAAGAACCGATTTGCTATATCTCTGAGCGTGATCGCGTTAGCGTCATGTGGGCCAGCCCAGAATGATCCCGGTCCCGGCGGCGTTACAGTGGGTGAAGCGAAAGCCCTGGACGATGCGGCAGAGATGCTGGACGAGCGCAATATCGAGCCGGTGGGCGACGCTGCAAAAAATCAGGCCGCCCCGCAATAAGCCTTATTAGTTAAGTCCGATTAGCGCTGGTGATAGCGCGCAACCGCGCGGGTTACGGACTGCATCAGCTGCATACGTTCGGGAATGGGCGCGGTCGTATCGCCCAGCATTACGGCTACTGCATAGCGGCTGCCATCGGGAGCGGTCATGATCCCGACATCATTATAGCCGGTTGAAACTGCCCCCAGAACCTGACCCGTGCCGGTCTTGTGAAGGAACTCCCAGTTAGCCGGAACGCCAGCTTTCAGGCGATTGGGCCCGCTGCGTGTTCTCTTCAGGATGGATTGCAGTACCTGGGTCGAGTTGGCCGACAGCAGCTCTCCCTTTGCCAGCCGGCTGAGCGCATCCACGATCGCTCCGGGGCTCGCTCCGTCCATCGGGTCGGCCAGATAATTTGCCAGTGCCTGTTTGCGTCTTTCGATCGGCAGGTTTGCTCGTGCGCTGTAGAATTGGCGACCTTGCGAGAGGTTTTGTTTCCATTCCAGACCGGCAATCCGGCTTTGCAGCAACCGCTCGCCCGGACCAAATTTGATTTTGCCGAGCTGATGGCGCTGGATGAATGCATTGACCGCATCGGGCCCACCTGCATGGTGCAACAGAACGTCGTTCGCGGTGTTGTCGCTAGAGGCAAGCGCCTTTTCGAGTAAAGTATAAACGGTTTTAATCACCGTGCCCTGACGCTGGACCTCGGCTGCCATCGGCTGATAAAATAAAGTCAGGTCGTCGGGTCCGATACGAATGGGGTCGGACAGCGAGATCAGCCCCTGATCGACCTTGTCGAGCACGGTCATGGCGACCCATAGTTTTGACACGCTCTGCTGTGGAAAGCTCTCGTCAGCGCGGTGGCCGACGGTCCAGCCCTTATCGATGCTGTGCACAGCGATGCCGGTGGTTCCGGGAAAGCTCCGCCACAAATCGGCAATTTCCCTCACGAGGGCCGGGTTTGGGCTGCTCTGCGGCGGCGTTACTTGCGGCCGCTGTGGCTGCGGAACATTGTAACGAGGGGTCGCTGTTTCCACGCGCTGCCCGGCATCAACAGTTCTGCCCGCAGATGGCGCAACACAAGAGGCCAGCAGAGCGGAGAGGAAGACGACGATAAGCGAGCGTAAATATATCATGTCAGCATATTGGTCCCTGTTTCAAATGGCGGCAATGGATGCTGAGTCCCCGCCATGGAATGATATTCACTCTAGTTAATAGATTATCCCTGAACAGAAGCATAACCGTGCTTTGCGACGAATGATTCCAGATGTGCGACTAAATGCTCCATTTGCTTTTATCCGCACCAAAGTTGAACCGCCGGTTCACAGTATAATCCAGAACGCTCACCAGAAAATAGGATATGGCCCAGCGTAGCCGGTTGAGGGGGCTCTTGTGCTTGTTATAAACTTCCTGGGTGATGAGCAGCGATTCCTCGCACATGTTATCGACCAGAAGGCGGGCATGATCGGCAAAGGCCTTGTCTTCGATACGGAGCATGATCTCGACATTGATGAAAAGGCTGCGGACATCAAAATTTGCCGAACCGATATAAACCGCATCATCGATAATGATCAGCTTTGAATGAAGCCGCCGGGGCTGAAACTCATAAAGGCGTACGCCGCGTTTGAGCAGATAACCGTAAAGCAACCGGCTGGCCCCGATGGTTGCGGCATTATCGGTTTTGCCTGCCAGGACAAGCCGGTCCTGACCCTGTTTACCCAGCTTGGCTATCCGGCGCAGCGTGCCTTGGCCGGGTGAGAAATAGGCGCTGACCAGATCAAAACGCCGGGCATTTTCGAGATCCGCTCTTACCGCTTTTGCCCATTGGCTGATCTGGCTATTCGGTCCACCCATTAACCAGCGCAGCTTTCCGTCCCCGGGGTTCCACCGATGCACCATCCTTTGCAGCAGGTGAATCTGGTTATTGGTATTGGATACCCAGTTTGACAGCTCTTTATAATATTCGCTGAGCCGGCTGACCTCTGGTCCCTCAATGATAACGCCCAGATCTTCCCATCTTTTCTCGTCGTGGAGAGCGGGATCATCACCGGGCTGCGGGCCGAAATAATCATCGGCAACATTAAAG
>JADMKQ010000130.1:9568-18697 GCA_015478735.1 Sphingorhabdus sp.
TCCAGCGGTGTGAAAAAATCCCTTGCCGCACCATTGGAGCCGAAACCGTCCACCATAAGCTCGGCCGCGACGCCGCGATTGCAGGCGTCGATCAGGGCATCCAGAACGCGCTGCCCGATATTGTCGCTCGCGAATATATAAAAGAACAGCTTCAAACTGCTCTTCGCCTGTTCGATCAATCCCATCAGGGCCTGTAGACGGTCGTCCGGATGGTGGATCAGTTTGAGCCTGTTGCCGCTGACATCAAACCATTTGGCGGCGTCTGTCAGGACATCCGGCCTTGGAACGCCGTTCTTGTCCGCATCGGCACCCGCAATATTAGCGGGATCAATGCCGCGAGCATTTTGTGACGTGTCTGACCGGGGCCGGGGAACATGGGTAGTCATGGTTCAAGGCATAGGTTATTCGCGGCAGGTGGACAATGATCTTAACCGGATTATTAACCACAAGATTAAATGGCTGCCCGCCGCTTGGTTCATCATGAAGCGGTGCAGACAAAGCGCGGGCGGAACCACCCAATTTCTTGACAAAAGCGCGTGTAAACTCTAGGTGCAGAACTCTTTCCACGAATTATACAGAATCAGGAGGGCCTTATGGCTCGCGTTACCGTTGAAGATTGCGTTGATAAAGTCACGAATCGCTTTGATTTGGTGCTGTTTGCGGCGCAACGCGCTCGTGAAATTTCCGGCGGTGCTGAACTGACCATCGACCGCGACCGTGATAAAAATCCGGTTGTCGCTCTGCGCGAAATTGCAGAAGAAACGATTAAACCAAAAGATCTGGAAGAAAGCCTCGTCCAGTCTCTGCAAAAAGTGCAGATTGACGACGATGATACACCAGATGAAATCGGTTCGATCAGCCAGTCCGCCGAAGCTCTGCGTCTTACCGCAGCCGCTCCGCCGCGCAGCGCTGGTGTTTCCGGAGACTATGGACGGCGTTAATCCGCTACAGTCTTAATTGCTTTATTGAAAAAACGGGCGGCGCTCCTTCAGGAGTTGCCGCCTGTTTTTATTTGGGCGCTTGCGGTGTGCCCGGCTGTTGGTTTTCGGGCGTGATTTCCCGGTTTTAGAAAGTCAAACTTCACAAAGTTCACACCAAGGAACATTGCATTTCCGCCGATTCCTGTTTTTTGCGCAGGATTTTCCAACATATGTCAAAAATCCCTGACGCCGCTTTATACAGGGCGGGTGAAATAGCGCGCTGGTAATATATAATCTGAGAAAGAGCCGCGCTGTGCGTATCACAGGGGCGGCTCTGTAGGACAGCGGTTTTTATTCACCACCTTATCGCCCTCCCGTTGAGGATAGCGCGGCTGGTGAGCGACACCACCACAAACAGAAACAGCCCGCAATTCCAAATCCGGAATGGCGGGCTGTTCAATTAACTCGGCAAAGAGCGCTTATGTAGCCTAAGCCCCCTGCGGCTTGGGATCGCCAAACGGGCCTTTATGCTTCTTGCCGGATTTCGGTATCGACGTTCCAACCGTTGGCACAGACGAAGGCTGAATAACATCGCCGTCCGGACGCTCGAACTTGCCATCCTTGAGCAGCGAGGCAATTTCCTCGCCCGACAGGGTTTCATATTCCAGCAGCGCATTGGCCAGCAGGTGAAGCTGGTTTTCATGCTTGGTCAGCACGTCCTTGGCGCGGGTATAGCCTGCATCGACGATACCGCGGATTTCGCTGTCGATTTTCATCGCGGTTTCGTTGGACATGTGAACACGCTGTCCTTGCGAATAGCCGAGGAAGGTTTCACCCTGTTCCTCTTCATATTGCAGCGGACCCATCTCGTCGGACATGCCCCACTGGGTTACCATGTCACGCGCCAGTTTGGTCGCATATTGAATGTCGCCCGATGCGCCGGATGATACCTTGTCATAGCCAAAGATAATTTCCTCGGCGACGCGGCCACCCATCGATACGGCAAGGTTGGCGTGCATCTTGTCGCGGTGATAGCTGTAGCTGTCCCGTTCCGGCAGACGCATGACCATACCCAGAGCGCGGCCGCGCGGGATGATCGTTGCTTTATGGATCGGGTCGGAAGCAGGCTCGTGCACAGCGACAATCGCATGACCGGCTTCGTGATAGGCGGTCATTTTCTTCTCGTCCTCGGTCATCACCATGGACTTGCGTTCGGTGCCCATCATGACCTTGTCCTTGGCCGCTTCAAATTCGTCCATCGCCACCAGACGCTTGTTCCGCCGCGCCGCCATCAGGGCCGCTTCGTTAACAAGGTTGGCCAGATCAGCACCAGAGAAACCGGGCGTTCCGCGCGCAATCGTGCGGGCATCGACGTCAGGAGCCAGCGGCACTTTTTTCATGTGCACTTCAAGGATTTTCTGGCGGCCATCGATATCGGGACGCGGGACCACGACCTGACGGTCAAAGCGGCCCGGACGCAGCAATGCAGGGTCAAGCACGTCGGGACGGTTGGTCGCGGCGATGATGATGATACCTTCATTGGCTTCAAAGCCGTCCATTTCGACAAGAAGCTGGTTCAGCGTCTGTTCGCGCTCGTCATTGCCGTTGCCAAGACCGGCACCGCGGTGACGGCCGACCGCGTCAATCTCGTCAATGAAGACGATGCAGGGCGCGTTCTTTTTCGCCTGTTCAAACATGTCGCGGACACGGCTGGCGCCGACACCGACAAACATTTCAACAAAGTCGGAACCGGAGATTGAGAAAAACGGCACTTCGGCTTCACCAGCAATGGCGCGGGCCAGAAGGGTTTTACCCGTACCCGGCGAACCGACCAGCAAAGCGCCTTTGGGGATTTGACCGCCAAGCTTTGCAAAGCGGCTGGGATTTTTCAGAAATTCGACGATTTCTTCCAGTTCTTCGCGTGCTTCGTCAATACCGGCCACGTCCTTGAACGTGACTTTGCCTTGCTTTTCGGTCAGCAATTTTGCTTTGGATTTGCCAAAGCCCATCGCGCCCGAACCGCTGCCTTTTTGCATCTGGCGCAGCACGAAAAACGCAATACCCAGAATGAGCAGGAACGGCAGCGACTGGATCAGCAGATATTGCCAGATGCTCGGGCTTTCTTCAGCCTTGCCGCTATATTCCACACCTTTTTCATCGAGCAGGTTGACAAGGCTAGGGTCGCTCCCGACCGGGGTGGTCGCAAACTTGTCGCCGTTAGTCATCTCGCCGGTGATTTTATCAGGGGCAATCGCAACGCTTTTGACGCTGCCTTCCGCAACCTTGGCCCGGAACGAGGAATAACTGATCGCATTGGCGCCATCAGCCCCTGTGTTCGCACCAAACATCGACACCGTGAGCAGCAGCGCGACGATCACGCCTGCCCAGATGAGCATGCTTTTCATCCACGGGTTGTCCTTGGGATCCTGTTCGTCATTCATTACGCGTTACGTCCTTATTGTATCGCCGGCTTTGATATTTCAGGCGATTCTGTACCTTAAAGATAGGTGTTTTGACCGCGATGACAATATAAGCGCCAATGTTTTTACCGATCACTCTGTTCGGCTCGCGGGGTTTTTGGGCAACATATTGATATATCTAGCCATTGTTCCGCGCGGCGCTTCGCTTTGGCGCAGGGGCGAAGGTCCAGACCGGACCGCCTTTGCACAATATATCCCCGATGGTCAGCGTTTCGCCTTGTGCCAGCCCCTTTATCAGCGGTCCGAGCTGGCTGCCGCGCGGGGAGAGGGAAGGGTCGCAAATATGCAGGCACTTCAGCAGCAAGCGGCGGACAATCTCGTGCGGAAAGTCATGACGGTCCAGCCTGCAACCAGCACCTGTCTGATGGATGTGCGTCTCCGCCAGTTCATCGACCATCCATACAATCGCGGTGCGCGCATCATCAATGGCGGCGGCGCTCTGGCTGGCGAGGCTGACATCAAAGCCTGACAGCATCATCAGCGCCTCACGCACCCGCACGCGGTCATAGCTGGGGTCCCGGTTGGACGGGTCCTGCACCGGCTCTATCCCTTGATCGGCGACATAGCGGGCGAGCATATCCTTTGAAAAAGGAAGCAATGGCCGGATGATATGGCCGCGTCTGGCGCGGATGCCGGACATGCCGTCAATGCCGCTGCCGCGCAAGATTCGCATGACCATGGTTTCAAGCTGGTCATCAGCATGGTGGGCGGTGGCGAGCCAGGCGATATTCTCTTTCTCCAGCCAGCCATTCAGCAAGCTATATCGCACCTTGCGGGCCTCCGCCTGGATGCTGCCGCGAATGGGGAAGGATGGCTTTAATATGCGGTGCGGAATAGCTCGGCTTTCGCATATTCCGGCGACGAACACACATTCGTCATGCGCTTCCGGGCGCAGGCCGTGATCGACGCTGGCGGCTGCAATCCGGCCGGGGAAGCTGTCATGCGCCAAAAGCAAGAGCGCCAGACTGTCCGGCCCGCCGGATACGGCCAGCCCCAAAATGTCGTCACCATTCTCAAAGTCCGGGACAAGCGCCGCCAGAGAGCCGCGAAAGCGGTCCGTTAGCGCAACGCCTGTCATCGGTTATCGGTCACTTGCAGTTGGCCGATTTCTTGTTGCGGGCAATGTCTGCGCTCAACCGGCCAGAGGATACGTCCGGATAGACATCCTGCAATTCGGACAGGGTCTGGCAAGCCTCGGTCTTTTTATTGAGCGCGATCAGAGCGGTGCTGAGATAATAGAGGCTGTCGGGCGCGCGTTCGCCGCGGGGCAATTCCTGGTAATTTTCATAGAGCGCAATCGCGGCCAGAGCTGGTTTGCCGTCATCCAGATAGGCGCGGCCCAAAAGGTTTTTCGTAAAGCTGGCGCGGCGATGCTTGGGATGTTCTTCGGCCGCTTTCTTAAGCTGGGCCTGCGCTTCGGGATAATATTTCGCCTCCCACAAGCGGTAGCCATAGATATAGGCGTCTTCGCCCGGATCGCCGCTCACCGGCATGATGATGGATGAAACACCGTTCACCCGTTCCGGATCGGGCGCGCGGGTAGGGGTTGATGTGCCGGTGCCTGTGCCAGCGCTCGTGCCAGTAACGCCGGGAGTGGTGCTGACCGGCGCGATCGTGGCGGCGGCAAGCTTGTCCTCAAGCTGTTTGATGCGGTGGCTGTTCTGCTCCACCTGTCCGGTCATCGCGGCGAGGCTGTTTTCCAGCGTATCTACCCGCGAGATAAGGTCGCTGACCGCAGAACTGGTCGTCGATGGCCCTGCCGGTGCTATGGGTTCGGGCGCAATATCAGGTTCAAAGTAACGCGATGAGCCGCCGGGGAACACCTTGCGCTGCACGGCCCGCATCTGGTCTTCCAGCTTTTCCACCCGCTTGCCGACATTGCTATCCTGCGCGGAAGCAGGGGATGCAGCGGCCAGGCTGAGCGATAGGGCGACAAATAATGCCGGAGAGAGGAAGGACAGAACGGGTTTCATAAAGGAGCCTCCAAAGGATAGCCGTGTTAACCATAGTTACCGTGGAGATGTAAATAGATTAGCGGCGATAAAACTGTAATATGCTACGTCTGGCACATGGTCCAGCGCCGGGCAACAACCCAGCGTGCACCTTATCATTCTGGCACAGTCGTTCCGGCCAAAACCCGGCCCAAAACCCGGCACAGCTATGGCGCTTCATTCACCGCTTGAACCGGTTGCGCGTCAGGATTAGCCGCGCTTCCGCCGGGATTGTTGCGGGCAAGCAAGGCGGCGGCGCTGACGCCGACATCCTTGATCGTGCGGTCAGCCTCGCCAAGCGGCGGAACAACCGCGCCGTCAATGGTGACGGTCAGCGCATTGGGCCGGCCGGTCAGAATCTGCGGATTCCTGGCATCTGCGGGAACCGTATATTGTTCGCCGACAGCCATTTCCTTTTCAAACAGACGCTCTCCGTCTTCGTCATATATTCTGAGCCACACGGCTTCGGTCGCGGTGAGAATGACAGTGCCGCCTGCATCGGGAGACGGACCAGCCGGCTTGGCCGCGCCGTCCATCGTGTCTGCGTCATTGTCGGCAAGCTGTGTTTCCGATCCCTCGTCCATCAGGTCATCGGGGCCAAGCACGGTCGAGCGCCAGAACAGGAACCCGGCGAGCAGCAGGATAGCGATACCGCCCGCTGCCCATGCGAGATATCTGGGCGGCACGTTGCTGGGGTTTGCGGGCGCATAGTCGCTCATTTCCGGCTCAAACGCACTATGGCCCTGATCGTCCATTTCCTCACGCAGCATGGCGCCAATCGTCACTTCGCTCAGCCCGACGGTGCGGGCGTAGGACTTGGCAAAACCGATGGCATAGGTGCGGCCCGGCAATGCGCTGTAATCGCCGGTTTCTATGGCTTCGAGATGACGCTGCTGGATGCGTGTCGTCTTTGCAACATCTTCCAGCGCAAGGTTTTTCTGCTCGCGTGCTTCGCGCAGCATATCACCGGCGCTGAGCAGGCTTAATTCGGCATTTTCCTGTTCTGTTGCTTGTGCGTCATTGTCTTCGGCCACGTTACACTCCTTTGGCCGGTTCGCGGTGCGAGCCCGATTTCCACTGTTGGCCTAAAAAGCCATTAAATCGATGAAAAGTCAATGATTATCAATAGTTTTAGCGCAGGGAATCAGGAGCAGGTTTCGATGCTGCCAATCCCCATCAACCCAAATCCACATCATGACTTATCGCCCATTCTTCGAGCGTGGCTCTGGGATCGGGCGGGGGATCGCGGAGCATACTGCCGAGCTGTTCCTGTGCAGCGCCCAGATTCAGCGAACGGATCATCGCCTTGACCGGGCCGATAGAGGCCGGGGTGATCGACAGGCGCTTGATACCCAGACCCAGAAGCGCCATCGCGTCGAGCGGACGGCCGCCCATTTCTCCGCAAATGCTGAGCTCGATGCCCAGTTCGTCAACTTCTTTGGACACCCGGCCGATGAAGCGCAAAATCGCCGGGCTGAGCCAGTCGAACCGCTCGGCCAGCTTGGGATTGCTGCGGTCTGCGGCAAACAGGAACTGGGTCAGGTCATTGGTGCCGATCGACAGAAAGTCGAGCCGCGATGCCATCAGGTCAAGACATTCGGCCAGCGCCGGAACCTCCAGCATCGCGCCATAGCGGATACGCAGCGGCAGTTGCTTGCCGCGGGCGTGCAGGTAATCGAGCTGTTTTTCAAATACCGCCTTGGCTTCGTCAAACTCCCACGGTTCGGCGATCATCGGGAACATGACGTTCAGCACACGCCCCGCCGCCGCTTCGATAAGCGCGCGGGCCTGAACCTTCATCAACGCATCACGCTCCAGACCGATACGCAGCGCGCGCCAGCCCATCGCAGGGTTTTCCTCCCGCACTTCGCTGGCCTGAAAATAAGGGAGCGGTTTGTCCCCGCCAATATCGACGGTGCGGAACACGACCGGCTTGTCCCCGGCGGCGTGAAGCACATCGCGGTAGAAGCGCAACTGTCCCGAACGGCTTGGCATGGTGGCGGCGACAAGAAACTGGAACTCGGTGCGGAACAATCCGATGCCATCGGCCCCGGTCAGGGACAGCATCTTCATATCGTCGCGCAGCCCCGCGTTGATTTTCAGCGTGATCCGCGTGCCGTCCAGCGTCACCGGTTCCTTGTCTTTCAACTCCGCATAGGCAGCGCGTTTCTTGTTGGTCAGCTCGATCTGCGCTTCAAAAGCGTCCTGCATCGATGCGCTGGGCCGGGGGAACAGCACATTGTCATCGACATTGAGCAGAAGATGATCATTCTCCCGCACATATTGACGGACATTTTTTACCTGACCCAGGATCGGGATGCCCATCGCGCGCGCGATAATCGTGACATGCGCGGTCAGCGATCCTTCTTCCAGAATCACGCCTTTCAGACGCCGCCGGTCATATTCCAATAATTCCGCCGGGCCCAGATTGCGCGCCACCAATATCGTATCCTGCCGCAGGCCAAGGGTTGCCGCCGTGCCCATCTGGCCAGAGACGATCCGCAGCAAGCGGTTGGCCAGATCTTCCAGATCATGCATCCGGTCGGCGAGCAGCGGATCGTTAATCTGCCGCATCCGCATTCTTGTGTGTTGCTGCACGCGTTCAATCGCCGCCTCGGCAGTCAGGCCGCTGTCTATGGCTTCGTTGATGCGGCGGCTCCACCCCTCGTCATAGGCGAACATTTTATAGGTTTGCAGAACCTCTTCATGCTCTCCGCCGCCGCCAAATTCGGCCTGATTGGTCATGTGGTCAATCTGGGCACGCATCTTGTCAAAGGCGGAATAGACCCGGTGACGCTCTGCCTCGGTATCTTCGGCAACGGTCTGTTCAATCTTGACCCGTGGCTGGTGGAAACAGGCAAATCCGCTGGCTTTGCCCTTGACCAGTTGCAATCCGCTCAGCCGGTCCGTCCCGTTATTATAAGCGTCGGGATTATCGACGCTATCCTCGTCAATCAGGCCGGTATTGGAAATCAGTTCGGACAGGACCATGGCCGCTGTCTCGAATGATTCGATTTCTTCCTCGGCATATTTATGCGGTTCGATATGCTGCGCGCATAAGACGCCGACCGCTTGCTCGTTACGGATGATCGGCACACCGGCAAAGCTGTGAAACTTGTCTTCGCCGGTTTCGGGGCGATATTGGAAATCCGGATGGCTGGCCGCTTCGGCAAGGTTCAGGCTTTCGACATTCTTGGCAATATAGCCGATCAAGCCCTGACCAAAGGCCAGTTTCGTGACGTGGACCGCCTCTTGCTTCAACCCTTGCGTGGCATATAATTCCAGCACCCCTTCGCGCAGCAGATAGATCGAGCAGACTTCGCTGCCCACCGCTTCTGCAATGGTTTCTACGACCTGGTTGAGCTTTGTTTGTGCATTGCCAGATGATGCCATGATCGACCGGAGGCCGGTCAGTATGTTACGTGCTGTTACCAGACTATGCGTATCTTTGATGACCATGATTTCGATCTAGCAGAAACCATAGCGGCGCGCGATATGCAAAACCCGATGGATGTCAGAAAAAACCCATACTTGCCTGCATGATAGCGGATATGACCGGAATCGCAGGGTGTATAGAAGGGTGTATCGCAAAGCTGGCTTGCGCTTGTTGCGGCTGCACTTTCCCGACCGGCTAACTCGATAGAGAAGCCGGGGGGAAAGCTTGTCATGTGGTTGGTTTTAGAGCAGCGCAGCACCAGTGTCGCACCCTCGGCGCTCTTTTCCCCGCGTGGCCAGCTC
>JADMKQ010000131.1 GCA_015478735.1 Sphingorhabdus sp.
GATCGCTATTGCATCGACATTCTGCATCAGATTCAGGCGGTGCGTGCCGCGCTTACCAAGGTAGAGAGCGCTGTATTGAAAGATCATGCAGCGTGCTGTGTCGCAGAGGCCATTGCCAGCGGTGATGAAGCCGAGCAGCGCGAGAAATTCACTGAACTGGTCGACCTGTTTGAAAAAGTGCAGCGGTGATGGAGGCTTGAGCTATGGTTGAAGCGGTACATACCCATGACTGTTGTCATCATGACGTAATTGATCCTGTCTGCGGGATGACGGTCGATCCGGCCAAGACCGCTCATCATAGTGAATATCAGGGTGCCGAATATCATTTCTGTTCCGCTGGCTGCAAAACCAAGTTTTCCGCTGATCCCGAACGCTATTTATCAGGTGAGCCTGTCTCGCAGGAACCTATGCCGGAAGGCACTATTTATACCTGCCCCATGCATCTTGAAATCCGTCAGGAGGGGCCAGGCTCTTGCCCGATCTGCGGCATGGCGCTGGAGCCGGAGACATTCTCGCTGGATACGGGTCCTGATCCGGAATATCTGGATATGCGCCGCCGGTTCTGGGTGAGTGCTCTGTTTACGATTCCGCTGTTCATCTATGCCATGGGTGACATGTTGCCGGGCAGGCCGTTTGATGCGCTGGTTGACCCGGGTATATCGCAGTGGCTGCAATTATTGCTTGCCGCGCCGGTAGTGCTTTGGGGTGCGCAGCCGTTTTTTGTCCGTGCTTTTCAATCCATAAAAACTCTCAACCTCAATATGTTCACGTTGATTGGTATCGGCGTTGGCGTTGCGTTTCTGTTCAGCCTGGCGGCAACCCTGTTTCCTGGCATATTTCCGGACTCGTTTAGGGACCATGGCGGGCAGGTTGGCGTTTATTATGAAGCCGCTGCAGTTATTACCACCCTTGTCTTGTTAGGGCAGGTTCTGGAGCTGAAAGCGCGTGGGCAGACGACAAGTGCGTTGCGGGCATTGCTGGAGCTTACTCCGCCGACCGCGATCCGGATTAACAGCGATGGCAGCGAAGAAGAAATCGCACTGGACCAGGTTGCGTTGGATGACCGCTTGCGGGTTCGGCCGGGTGAGAAAATCCCGGTTGACGGCACCATAGCAAAGGGTTCCAGCACCATTGACCAGTCGATGATTACCGGCGAGCCGATCCCGGTCAGCAAAGCGCAGGGGGATGACGTCACTGCCGGGACGGTCAACCAGACCGGCGGCTTTGAAATGATTGCAAAGCGGGTGGGCAAGGACACATTGCTTGCGAAAATCGTCCAGATGGTTGCCGATGCACAGCGCAGCCGGGCGCCTATCCAGAAGCTTGCCGATACAGTTTCCGGATTGTTTGTGCCGGCGGTGGTGGCGGTTTCGATCATCACCTTTGTCGTTTGGGCCATATGGGGGCCGGAGCCTGCGCTGGCTTACGGGCTGGTGAATGCGGTGGCGGTGCTTATCATTGCCTGTCCCTGTGCACTGGGGCTGGCCACGCCAATGTCGATCATGGTCGGCACGGGGAAGGGCGCGCAGAACGGGATATTGATTAAGAATGCCGAGGTTCTGGAGACTTTTGAAAAGGTCGATACCATTGTCGTCGACAAGACCGGAACGCTGACCGAAGGCAAGCCGAAGCTGGTTATGGTCGAGCCGGAAGCCGGGTTTGAAGCAGACGAGATGCTGGCGCTTGTCGCGGCGGCAGAGATGTCCAGTGAGCATCCGCTGGCAGCCGCGATTGTGGCAGGGGCGAGGGAGCGTGGGCTTTCTTTCAATAGTGCCGATGATTTCCAGTCAGTGACCGGAGAAGGCGCGGAAGCAACTGTCAATGGCCGCCGGGTTGCTGTCGGCAACGAGAAGATGATGGAGCGGATGGACTCGCTAGACGCAAATCTGTCTGAACGCGCACAAGCGGGCCGGTCGCAGGGCCAGACTGTGATGTTCGTCGCGGTGGATGGCAAGCCAGCGGGCCTGATCGGCGTCGCGGACCCGATCAAAGCCACCACAGTGCAAGCGATTAAGGACCTGCATGAGGCGGGTATGAATGTCGTCATGCTCACCGGTGATGCGGAGGCTACGGCCAAAGCGGTGGGTAATGAAACCGGCATTGACGAGATCCATGCCAATGTCTCGCCGGAGGATAAGCACCGCGTGATCAGCGAGTTGCAGGCTGCGGGCAAGATTGTCGCGATGGCGGGGGACGGGATTAACGACGCTCCCGCCTTGGCCAAGGCCGACATCGGCATTGCGATGGGGACCGGCACGGACGTGGCGATGGAAAGCGCTGGCATCACGCTGGTCAAGGGTGACCTGGGCGGTATCGTCAAGGCGCATCGCCTCAGCCGATTCACAATGAACAATATCCGGCAAAACCTGTTCTTTGCATTTGTTTACAATGGCTTGGGTGTCCCTCTCGCGGCTGGTATATTATATCCATGGTTCGGAATATTGCTCAGTCCGATGATCGCGGCGGCAGCGATGAGCCTGTCATCTGTCTCCGTAATCGGCAACGCTTTGAGGATGCGTAGCAAGGCTTTGTGAGATTTTTGCCGGGCCTGTCGAAAAAACCCCAAACGCATCGGACCATGGCTTCCGTTACGGCAGGCAAGGGGCGCGTGAAATAGAGGCTTGCCGCAGCGCGGTTATCTTGCCGCCCAAAGCCCGATAATGTCATCACCGCCGCTTGACTCGAACGGCTTGATTGCCCATCCATCGCTGCAAAGATTTCATCCCATAGCAAAAAACGAGAGGCAAAAATCCGATGAGCAAAGTAGAATTTAACGATCGCGTAGCCATTGTCACAGGCGCTGGCGCCGGGCTTGGCAAGGAACATGCGATGGAACTGGCGCGCCGCGGCGTGAAGGTTGTCGTCAATGACTTTGGCGGCGCACGTGATGGCACTGGCGGTTCTGCCACGGTTGCCGAACAGGTGGTCGCTGAAATCGAGGCTGAGGGCGGCGTAGCCATGGCAGCAGGGTGCAGCGTCACCGATATGCCAGCGGTCGAAAAAATGGTCGCCGACACCATCGAGAAATGGGGCCATGTCGATATTCTGGTCAACAATGCCGGTGTTTTGCGCGATAAAAGCTTTCACAAAATGAGCCTGGAAGATTTCCAGTTCGTCATGGATGTCCACCTGACCGGAAGCGTCAACTGCACCAAGGCGGTGTGGGACCACATGCGTGAGCGCCAATATGGCCGCATCGTGATGA
>JADMKQ010000132.1:0-2862 GCA_015478735.1 Sphingorhabdus sp.
GCGGCTATGAAGGCGGCGGGGATTACCGCCGAAAGCAAGGCACCATCCGGCGGCCTGATCGAAAAAATTGGCGGCAAGCCGAGCGGGATCTTTGTTGATAACGCGCAGGAGCTTTTTGCACGCTCGATACCGGAGCCCCGCCCCGTGGAAGATGATCTGGCGCTGATGAAGGCGCAGGAAATATTGCTGTCGCAGGGCGTCACCACGATTGCTGATATGGGAACAACCATGCCGCATTGGCAAAGTTTCCGGCGGGCAGGGGATAAGCAACAATTAAAGATACGGATCATCTCTTATGCCGCCGATACGGCCAATATGGTTGCCATTGGCGGACCGGGGCCATCGCCGTGGCTTTATGATGACCGTTTGAAACTGGCGGGGGTAAAGCTGGTCCTTGATGGAGCGCTGGGATCGCGTGGTGCGCTTTTGAAGGAGGACTATTCCGATATGCCGGGCGAGAAAGGGCTGGCGCTTATGTCCTCGTCCCAGCTTAAAAATAAAATGAGCCGGGCCGCGATGGACGGGTTTCAGGTAGCGGTCCACGCGATTGGCGATGAAGCCAATGCAGAGCTTTTGTCCGCGATTGATGAATTGCGATATACGTTCAAGGGCGACCAGCGCTGGCGTATAGAACATGCGCAGATTCTGGACCCCGTCGATTTGCCGATGATTGCCAAAGCAGGGGCGATTGCGTCGGTGCAGCCGGTGCATCAGACGTCCGACAGATTGATGGCAGAGGCGCGGCTGGGGCCGGACAGGTTGGCCGGGGCCTATGCGTGGAACTCTATTCGCGAATCGGGAGCAAGATTGGCTTTTGGTTCGGATGTTCCGGTAGAATCGTCCAATCCTTTCCCCGGCCTTGCCGCTGCGATCACGCGTGAAGATGCGAATGGCCAGCCTTTTGGTGGCTGGTTACCCGAACAGCGATTGACGCGCGAACAAGCGTGGCAAGCCTACACAATCGGCGGTGCCTATGCCGCATTTGCCGAAGACAGGATCGGTAGCCTGACCAAAGGGAAACGCGCAGACTTCCTTATCATTGAAGAAGACATCATGTTGATTGAACCGGGCGCAATCAGGGATATTGTCGTCGAGCAGACATGGCTCGGGGGACGCCCGGTTTTCGTAAGAAAAGTGGAACAATAATCGGTACAACTCATTGTATCATCGGGTAATCCTATTTTTCATCGTAGGACTTGCTTTCTGATAATACTGCCCTTACCGTCCCTGTTAATAGCGGATGCAATAATATAAACAGAGTCGTGCAGCGTTATTACTGTCAGGGGGTTCAAAGGTCGATATTCGGCTTTTCCTTATGATAACTGCAAATATCCTGTTGGGAGTAAATAATGAAATTGAATAAACTGGCCGCTTCTGTAGCCGCTCTTTCTCTTGTAACTGTGCCTGCAATTGCACAGGCTGCACAGAGTGCGGCTCCGGTTGCACAGCGTATCGGTGCTTCGGCTGATGCCAAAGCTGAAAAGCTTGAAGGCAGCACCGGCATTATTGTTGGTGTATTGGCTGCTGCGGCTGTCATCGCCGGCATCATCATCATTGCTGACGATGATGACGATGAACCAACAAGCCCCTGAGGTTTGAAATCATATTAGAGAGACGGGGCTTTAGGCCCCGTTTTTTTTGCCCGGATCATGGCTGATTAGAGCTACGCGTTGTTCCGGTTAGTCGAGCCATAATCTTAGCGCTGACTTATGAGTTAAACGCCCCATGGGATTAGTCGCAGACTACGTGTTTACTTATCATGGTAAATGGCCTTTTCATACTTGCTCACAAGATGCATATTAGGTTCATCGATTCTTAACCTTTGTGGAAAGAGGCCATTTGTGACTGCTCCCGTTCGTTTTCCGCGCTTTTTTGTAACGAACTCAAGTCCGTGCCCTTATCTGCCGGGTAAAAGCGAGCGGAAAGTCTTTACCGAGCTGACCGGTCCGCACACGGACGAGATGAACGACGCGCTGGGCCGCATCGGGTTCCGCCGCAGCCAGAATGTCGCCTATCGGCCAAGCTGTCCGGACTGCAAAGCCTGCGTATCGGTGCGCGTATTGGCCGATGAGTTCCAGCCAAATGCCACCCAGAGAAAGCTGCTGCGGCGCAATTCAGATCTGGTTGTGGAAGCCTGTCAGCCCTGGGCGACGGAAGAACAGTTCAGCCTGCTGCAACACTATCTCTCGAAACGGCATCCCGGCGGCGGTATGGCGGAAATGGACGAGATGGATTATTCCGATATGGTCGAACAATCTCCCGTCAAAAGCTATGTTATCGAATATCGCGAGCCGACTGTGGACGGGGTTAAGGGCCGGTTAGTCGGCGCTTGCCTGACTGATCAGCAAGGCGATGGCCTCTCGATGATCTACAGCTTTTTCGATGCCGATCACCCGAGCCGCAGCGGCCTTGGCAATTTTATAATCATGGATCACATATTCCGCGCCAGCAATGCGGGGCTGCCTTATGTCTATCTGGGCTATTGGGTTAACGGATCCAGCCGGATGGAATATAAAGTGCGTTTCCAGCCGCTGGAGCAATTAGGCCCGGATGGCTGGCACAGATTTAATGCAGCAGAGGTTTCGCATCAGCTAGCCTGAACTGGCGTTTTGAACCTGTCTGACGATACGGCAACAGGTCAGTCGCTCACTCTTCGTAATAAGTCGTAGTTGTCGTCCTGCCCGGTGCTGTATGGATCACGATTGTCGTGGTTGCTGGCGGAAAATTCTGGGGATAATAATATCCGTTCCATCCGCTTGGATAGCGATATTGTGGCGGCGTTTGCTGGCTGACCACCGTTTCAGCGGCGGCTGGCTGGGCAGGGGCCTGAACATATTGCGGTGCTTCATAGTTGGCGCCAGC
>JADMKQ010000132.1:2962-18644 GCA_015478735.1 Sphingorhabdus sp.
CGGCATGGATAGCCCCTGTTTGGGGCAGCTTTGGCGCAGGCGCTGGATAAGGATTTCCCTCGCCAATGAAGGTCCCGGCATATTGCCCGTCATAGAGCTTTCCGTCCCTGCCGCGATATGTGCCGCGCCATTCGCCATGATAGGTGCCATCTTCGCGGTAAGCGCCGTTCCAGTAGCCTTGATATGTTGATGTCCCGCCGTTTGCGGTTGCAGAACCAGCGACCACGCGGTCGTCGTTCATCACGCTATTGTCATAGCCGACCTGCTGAACCGGCGCTGTTGCCGTGTCACCTTGCGCCGTATCAGCGGCAGATGTGACGGTCACAGGCATGATGGAAGCCGTGCCAGCCAGACAAGCAAGCAAAAGGGTCTTCATGGTAATGTCTCCCGATAGGGACTGCACAATAGCGCTCCCCCTCATATAGTTAAGGGATCGTTACCATTTTAAGCGCCGTTTGAACATTAGCAGCTTGTAAAATAGGGTAGATTTGGAAAACTGTCTCGAAATGGGGCGGTCGGCCTGAAACGGCTTCAGCCAAGACTGTCCGCAATCGCCGCGATCAAGCCGGTCATGCCGCTCTCGTCCTCCGCAGTGAAACGATCAGGCAGGGGACTATCGAGATCGAGCACCGCGATGACCTTGCCGTCTTTGCAAACCGGCACAACCAGTTCGCTGCGGCTGGCGGAATCGCAGGCGATATGGCCGGGGAAGGCGTTAACATCCGCAACGCGCTGCACCTGATTGGTGGCGGCGGCTGTCCCGCAAACGCCTTTGCCCATCGCGATCCGGATGCACGCACTTTTGCCCTGAAATGGACCGAGCACCAGTTCATCCCCGATCAAGCGGTAAAAACCGGCCCAGTTGAGGTCGGGCACAAATTGCCAGATGAGCGCGGATATATTAGCCATATTGGCAATGGCGTCCCGCTCCCCGTCCACCAGCGCACGGGCGGCGGAGGTCAGGTCGCCATAAAAAATATCCGCTGGCTGTTCGGTGGAAATGGAAAAATCATACATGACGGGCTTTGCTTTCTTTCGAGAATAGTTTGTATCAATCCAGCGAAGGTTTGCCCCGCATTTTTTTGACACCGGACTTTTTCTTCTTGGAATCCACGCGTCTTGCCTTGGCTGCGCGGCTGGGTTTGGTCTTTATCCGGTGGGCATCGCGCTGGTGCGCCTCGACCAGTAAATCTTCGACCCGTTTACGCGCCTCGACACGATTGGCTTCCCGCGTGCGGTGTTCGCGCACCGTGATGACCAGTTCCCCGCCGCTGGTCATTTTGCGGCCAGCCAATATGCGCAATTTCCGGAAAGCATAAGGCGGCAGGCGCAGCGCGTAAATGTTAACGCGCATCTGCACGGCAGTCTCGACCTTGTTAACATTCTGCCCGCCCGGCCCGCTTGCCGCGAGGAAACTCTCGCTAATCGCACTTTCGGGAATATCGAACATCATTATGTGTCTCTAGTTGATTTGGCATAGGGAATATAGGGACGAATAAGTCTGCAAAGGCATGAAAAGACAATAAAACTAAGCCGAAAAATTATCAGGTTTCCGGTTTTGGACAGTTTTCACAACGAAAAATTAAATTAATTTTGCAGCTATCGCAAAGCCGTGAAACGACTCATTTCTGCGGCATACAGAGTCAAAAGCTACCCCGCGACTCGCCTTACATCCTGCCTTAATGCAAAATTAACCTTTTACGTTCATCTATCTTATGGTTAATAAATGAACAGGGGCTTCGGGACCAAACCCGTCGCAAGTGCATAAATTAAGAAAAGGGGCTACCCAATGCGTGTGCTGCTGATTGAAGATGAGCCAACAACGGCGAAAGCAATCGAGTTGATGCTGACGACCGAGGGCTTTAACGTTTACACCACGGATTTGGGCGAAGAAGGCCTCGATCTGGGCAAGCTATATGATTATGATATCATCTGCCTCGATCTGAACCTGCCTGACATGCACGGCTATGATGTGCTGAAAAAACTGCGCGTCGCCAAGGTGCAGACACCTGTTCTCATTCTTTCCGGTATCAGCGAAATGGACAGCAAAGTGCGTTCCTTTGGCTTTGGTGCCGATGACTATGTGACCAAGCCATTCCACCGGGATGAGCTGGTTGCCCGTATCCACGCCGTTGTGCGCCGGTCCAAAGGCCATTCGCAATCGGTTATCCGAACCGGCAAGCTGGCCGTGAACCTTGATACCAAAACTGTTGAAGTTGATGGCAACCGCGTCCACCTCACTGGCAAGGAATATGCGATGCTGGAACTGCTTTCGCTACGCAAGGGCACGACGCTGACCAAGGAAATGTTCCTCAACCACCTTTACGGCGGCATGGACGAGCCGGAACTCAAAATTATCGACGTGTTCATCTGCAAGCTGCGTAAAAAACTGTCGCTGGCCTGTGACGGTGAAAATTACATCGAAACCGTATGGGGCCGCGGCTATGTTCTGCGCGATATGGAAGAAGAAATCGGACCAGAGATCAAGGTCGCTTAAGATAACAGGTTTTTTATTGGCCTGAACTTACCTTACCCATAAATTTGCGGCGGGACCCAAAAGGTTCCGCCGTTTTTTATGCAGCGGACGTGTCCAGATACCAGCGTTGATCGCCTTCTAGCGCCAAAGCGGTGAGCTTTTCGGTATAATAAGCGCCGGTATCAATGCCGATCCGGTTGCCCATTTCGATCACTTCGCCATTGATGGTATGGCCATAAACGATCACTTTTTCATGCGGGTCTTTTTCCGCCAGAAACTCTTCTCTGATCCAGCGTAAATCCTTTGGCTTTTGCGCTTCAAGAGGGACGCCCGGGCGAATACCCGCATGGACAAAGGCATAATCGCCGATGACGATCTGGTCCTCAAACGCTTTTACAAAGTCGATATGACGGGCAGGGATCAGGTCGGGCAGGCGCGCTGCCAGTTCTGCGCTGTCCAGACCCATATATTCCTGCAAGCTGATGTCGTAGCTTAATATCGTCTCTTTTCCGCCGATACGGGTAAAGAAACGGGCTGCTTTTTCGCTGCCGCTTGCTGCTTGCAGAAAAACTTCTTCGTGATTACCCATCAGGAAACGGACGTTGCCATGGTCCTGTTTCAGCCGCATGGCGGTTTCAATCACTCCGGAACTGTCGGGGCCGCGGTCTACCAGGTCGCCGAGAAAGATAATCTCTGACTTTGCAGCATCGCGGCTGGCATCATCGTCGAATATCTTCGCGATTAATTGTTGCAGCAGGTCATTGCGTCCGTGGATATCGCCAATGGCATAAACGCGCCGGCCCGCTGGTATGGTTGCACTATCCAACGGACGAATACGGGACTTCTTTTTAAACAGGCGATTCAACATTTTGCCGACGAACTTTTTCCATTTTCCGGTTGCAGGGGACAGGCGCTATCATTGCAATTCAGCACTATAGCAGCCGTTCTGCTGGCTCTATAATATTATTACATGAATGTGAACTTTAGCGGGGTATATTTCTTCAGTTTTCTACCGCAAAACTCAGCCCCGCATTTTCTTCCAGCCGTTTGACCAGCTTTTGACCCATTAATGCGCCGGGCGTCCAGATCCCGCCGCCATGATCGTTACCGTCTAGCGCAATACATAAAGCGGCTTCGGCAATCATTTTGGATGTAGAGCCATAGCCGGGGTCTTTATCACCCTTGACGCAAAGACTGGCCGTTTTGCCATCGCTCGTCTCGCCAAGGAATAGCAGGTCATAATAGCCGTTTTCACGCTGTTCCTTGGTAGGCCCTTCGCCCGGTTTCGGTGGATCGTCGCCGAACGGATTGGCCTTGGCGATCATTTCCGCAGCTTTCTTACCCATTTCGCCCGGACTGGTGACGATCATTTCATCATATTTGAAATCCGCTCCATAGGGAAAGTCGAGCAGGAAATTGGTGCGGTGAACATTTTTGGTATTGATCGGCGCCATCACGAACGGGGCGACCCAGCTATTCAGGGTCTTGTCCATCTTGGGGATCATCATGTTAGGCTGGTCCGGTCCCTCAAAACCGGGGGTCAGGCCAAAGCTGCTTGCGAGGACTTTTACCAGGCCAGGATTTTTCGCCAGAGCCTTCATCGTTTCTTTCAGGCTCGCCGCTGTTCCGCCGGAAAACGTACCTTCCATAGCGCGGACACGGCCCTTGATACGATTGGCGGGGCTGCCAAAGCGGGCGTTCATCTCGTTTTGCAGCATTAACACGCCAAGGTCGAACGGGATGGAGTCAAACCCGCAGGAAAAGCAAATCTGCGCTCCGGATTTTTCAGCCGCTTCCTGATGCTCGTCTATCTTTGCGCGCATCCAGCCGGGTTCACCGCACAGATCAACATAATGCGTGCCGTTTCTTACGCAGGAGGCGACCAACCCATCGCCGTAAAGCTGATAAGGGCCAACGGTGGTCAGGATAACGGTGGCGCGGCTTGTCATCTTGTCGAGTGATGACGGATCATCGGAATCGGCAATCACCAACGGCGTTTGTGCAGGAGCACCGATAAGATCGCGCACTTCCGCCAGCTTTTCCGCGGATCGACCGGCCATTGCCCATTTGGGAGCATCGGAGCCGGTTCCATATTGCCGGGCGAGATATTCGGCGACCAGACGGCCGGTATAGCCGGTTGCGCCATAGATTATGAGATCAAATTCCCGTGCGTCGGCCATATATCCTCACCATTCAGTTTTGTTTTGAAATGATCTTATGACCTAGAGCTTTGGTAGAGTCACGCCTCTTTGGCCCATATATTTGCCAGCCCGTTCAGCATAGCTTGTCTCGCACGGTTCGTTGCCTTTCAGGAACAGGAACTGGCACGCGCCTTCATTGGCATAGATTTTCGCGGGCAGGGGGGTGGTGTTGGAAAATTCCAGCGTCACATGGCCTTCCCAGCCCGGCTCCAGCGGGGTGACATTCACTATGATGCCGCAGCGGGCATAAGTTGACTTGCCCAGACAGATCACCAGTATATCGCGCGGAATACGGAAATATTCGACTGTCCGCGCCAAGGCAAAGCTGTTGGGCGGAATGATGCAGCAATCGGTCTTGCGATCGACAAGGCTGTTGGCATCGAAATTTTTAGGGTCAACGACGGCGCTGTTCACATTGGTGAAAATCTTGAACTCGTCGGCCACCCGCGCATCATAACCATAAGAGGACAGGCCATAGCTGATACAGCCATCGCGCTTTTGTGCTTCAACAAACGGTTCAATCATATTGCTGTTCCGGGCTTCCTGACGGATCCACCTGTCGGACATTATGGTCATATTTTCTCTTTCTTCCCGCTTTGATATGGAGGGTTGGCTGACGATATTTCGGGTTTCATGCCAGCAAGATTACGGCCGCACAACATTCCAGTTTACCGGGCCGTCAATACCGCCGACCCGGCGCATGTCGGATGCGCGCCACATGACCCAGGGCTTGGTCGCATAATCGGGCGGAAAGAAATTGGATTCCAGCCAGAAAGTACGATTGATCCCGCTGCTGATATTATATTCTTCCTCGAATTGTTCGGACAGGATGATGATGGCCGGCTTGCCGCTATGCCCCTCGATCTGGTTGAGGAAAGTATTAAGCTCGCTCAATATCAGTGCGCGTCCCGGCCGTTCTTCGCAATCATCATGATAGGCCAGCCGAACAGCGGGCGGCAGGATATTTACGTCGCGCGGAACCGTGGTCACAAACATCGCGGCCTGATCATTGGCAAGGCGGCACATATTATATTCGTGGATCGCGCCATAGCGCACACCGGCATCACGCGCGCCATTCAGATTCTCGATAAAATGGGCGTCCCGTTTTCCGGCGCCATTGGTGGCACGGATATAGGCGAAATCGACACCGGTTGCGCCTACCACATGCCATGTAATCTCGCCATTACTGGCATCCACCGAAATGCCCTGAACGGGATATTGGCTGCGCGGCGGTGCCCATCCTGTGACGAGATTGAACAGAACAAAGGCAATCGCCGCCAATGCAACGATAACCAGCCCCAGCCGTAGCACGTTTTTCCCCCTATTGTGCTTGAACACCCTGTTTCCCTGAAACACTACGCAATTAAAAATATTCGCTAAAAGACTGGCCGGATAGTCATATTACCGGCCCCCACCGGCAAAGAATCGATTAGCTCTTGATATGTAATACACAGATCAAAGTGAAGAGGCGACGGGCGGTTTTGAAATCGACTTCGATTTTACCTTCCAGCCGTTCGACCAGCAATTCCGCTCCATGGTCATGAACCCCGCGCCGCGCCATGTCGATTGTTTCGATTTCCTGCGCCGTGGCCTTGCGGATGGCTTGATAATAGCTGTCACAAATTGCGAAATAGTCTCGGATAGGGCGGCGAAACCGGCCAAGTGCCAGGATTAAAGTTTCCAGTGGTGTGCCGTCTTCGCGGGCGATGGAAATAACCAAGCGTCCTTCCTGCACGCTAAGGTGCAGTTGATACGGCCCGGCATAGCCATCTTCATGTTTGCGTAGCGGCTTGAAATAATTTTCTTCGATTAGATCAAAGATAGCAATGCGCCGCTCCTGCTCGATATCGGCATTGCGCCACAATATCGTGGCTTCGTCGAGTTCGACATTTATGATGCGCGGATCAGACATTGTTGTTCTGTTGCCGCAGCACCGTCATAAGGACAAGCTGTTTTGCAGTGCAGCACGAAACAAAACATTTATATGTAACATTTATCCCCCGTTTTATCCCCGCACTTATCCCACCTTTTTATCCACAGATCTGTCCCCGCCACTGTCCACATTTGTTTCAATATTTTAAGGGAACAGGCTTGCTCTGAATCGCTTCTGCGCCGATGATAAGGGCATGGCCCAATTAGTTCGTTTTGATGCAGTCGAAGAAGAAACCCAGCGCCTGCCGCGCAATGTCGAGGCAGAGGCGACGTTTCTGGGCGCATTGTTGATCGATAACCGCGTGGCCGAAGATGTGCAGATAAAACTGCGCCCCGAACATTTCTATGAGCCGCTGCATGGCCGCATATACGAACAAGCGCTGAAATTGCTCGACCGCAATATGGTGGTCACGCCCGTTACGCTAAAACCCTATTTCGAGGCGGACGAAGCGATGAAGGCGCTTGGCGGGCCATCCTATCTTGCCAAGCTGACCGGCGACGGAGCGGGATTGATCGGCGCGCGCGATTTCGCCAACCAGATATATGATCTGGCATTGCTGCGCGAACTGGTCAACGTGGGCCGGACATTGGTTGATAGCGCGCTGGATACCAGCGAGACTGTGGATCCCAAATTACAGATCGAGGAAGCGGAATCTGCGCTGTATCGCGTGTCCGAAGGCGAGGCGCAGGAAGGCGGCGTCAAATCTTTCGTGTCCGCTGCAACCGAAGCGCTCCAGAATGTCGAGCGGGCGTTTAACAGCGGCGGAAAAGTGTCGGGCATCACAACCGGCCTGACGGATCTCAACGCCAAAATGGGCGGCCTGCACCGGTCGGATCTGCTGATCTTGGCGGGACGCCCCGGCATGGGTAAGACCTCGCTCGCGACCAATATTGCGTTTAATGCCGCCAACCGCTTTCGCCGCGATATGCAGGACGGAATTGCGCCGGAAGATTCGATGGGGGCGAAAACCGCGTTTTTCAGCCTGGAAATGTCCGCTGACCAGCTTGCGACCAGGATATTGTCCGAGCAGGCGGAAATAAGCTCAGAAAAGCTCCGTATGGGCGCCATCAGCCGGGATGAAATGCACCGATTGGCCATGGCATCGCGCGAGTTGCAGGACTTGCCGCTCTTTATCGACGATACGCCTGCGCTCACCATTGCGGCGCTGCGAACCCGCGCACGGCGGTTGCAGCGGCGCAGCGGTATTAACCTGATCGTGGTCGACTATCTTCAGCTTCTGCAAGGTTCCGGCCGCGCCAATGACAACCGTGTGAACGAGATTTCGGAAATTAGCCGGGGTCTCAAAACCCTTGCCAAAGAACTGAACTGCCCTGTGATCGCGCTGTCCCAGCTAAGCCGTCAGGTGGAAAGCCGCGAAGACAAGCGGCCCCAACTTTCAGATTTGCGTGAATCGGGTTCTATCGAGCAGGACGCCGATATCGTGATGTTCATCTATCGTGACGAATATTATCACCTTGCCATCAAGCCGGATGATCCGGACGAACATTCAACCGAGGAACAGAAAGCGAAATATCTGGCCTGGGAAACCGATCATCAAAGCAAGGTGGGCAAGGCTACTGTTATCGTGGCGAAAAACCGTCAGGGTTCTACCGGTAATATCCAGCTCAGCTTCCTCAGCGAGTTCACCAAGTTTGGTGATCTTGCCTATGGGGATGGCCCGGAGGAATATTAGTAGCGGGAAGAGCGGGAATTAAAAAACCGGCTCGTTCACACCGCTATCGTCATCACCATCGGGCAGAGGCGTCACGTCTGTGTGAATACCGCATTCGGTCTTGTCCCAACCGCGCCACCGGCCCGCACGAGGATCTTCGCCCGGCTCGACCTTTGATGTGCAGGGCGCGCAGCCGACAGACAAATAGCCTTCGGCCTCCAGCGGGTGCCGGGGCAGGTCATGCTCTTCAAAATAGGCTTCAAGATCTTCCTTGATCCAGTCACCGAGCGGGTTGATTTTCAAACGGCCATCTTCGACTTCAAAACGGGGCAGGTTCTGACGGGTGACAGACTGGAATGACTTGCGGCCGGAAATCCAGCTATTCAGACTGGATTTGGCGCGCGCCAAAGGCTCTACCTTGCGGATTTCGCAGCAACCATCGGGATCAAATGACCAGCGCAGCCCGTTTTCGTCCTTTTGCGCGAGAACAGCCGGGTCGGGCTGCACAACATTGGCATTTTGCAAGCCAAGCGTGTGGATCAGCGTTTCACGATAAGCCAGAGTTTCCGGAAACATTTTCAGCGTATCGACAAATGTCACCGGGATCGACTGGTCTGCCCCCGCCACCAGATGCAGCAGGACAGCGCTTTCTGTTCCGAAAGAGGAGACAACAGCGACTTCGCCAAGATTGTCTTCCTCGAACAGGGCTTTCAGCATTGCCGATGCATGGACACCCTCAAACCGCGCATTCAACGCATCGGCATCAGCCTGCGTGAATGCGGGGCGGGCATCAATCACATCTATTTGGCGAGCGGGTTCACTCATGACGTAATTTCCAGATTGGCACCGCATCATCGGCGGCCGATTGATAGACAAATTCGTAGCGGCTCAGCGATTCCTCGACGACTTTGGGGTCCAGAGGGCTATCGGGTGCAAAGCTGTCAAAGCCGCAGCGCCGCATGTGCCAAATCTGGTCAACCAGCACGTCACCGACAGCGCGGATTTCGCCCGTATAGCCGGCTTCGCGCAAAATCCGTGCGGAACTATATCCGCGGCCATCGCGAAAGCGCGGGAAGTCAATCACCACCAGTTGCAAGCGGTCCAGATAAGGAAGCAGGTCACGGGCATCGTCACCGGCCTCGATCAGGACAGCGCTGGAATTGCTCTGTTCGGAAAAGGAAGAGATGGTAACAACAGGTTCCATCGGGGCTTCATCATCCCGGTATCGCAAAATATCAGTCATAAAGAGCCTCCTTGAACGGAGCCATTCCGACACGGCGATAGGTGTCAAGAAAGCGTTCCCCGTCTTCGCGTAATTCGCGGTATTTGGTAATTGTCGTTTCCACGGCATCGACGATCCCGTTCTCATCGAAACCGGGTCCGGTTATCTTGGCAAGGCTGGCATCTTCAGCCCCCGAACCGCCCAGCAGTAGCTGGTAGTTTTCAGTGCCTTTGCGATCGACGCCCAAAATTCCGATATGGCCGACATGGTGATGACCGCAAGCGTTGATGCAGCCGGAGATTTTCAGCTTCAACTCGCCCAGATCGCGTTGGCCTTCCGGATCGGAAAAGCGCTCGGCAATTTTCTGAGCGACGGGGATCGAGCGCGCGTTGGCAAGGCTGCAATAATCCAGCCCCGGACATGCGATAATATCACTGATGAGGTCAATATTGGCCGGAGCTAGACCAGCCTCATCGAGCTTTTGCCAAAGCGCATAAAGATCGGATTTCTTGACGTGCGGAAACACGATATTCTGTGCATGGGTCACACGCAATTCATCGAAGCTATATTGCTCGGCGAGATCAGCAAGCAGGTCAATCTGATCGGCAGAAGCATCACCAGGAATACCCTGTGCCGGTTTCAGGCTGATATTCACGATGGCATAGCCGGGCTGCTTATGCTGCTTGATATTCTGCTCCACCCAGATTTTGAAATCGGGATCGTTGAGATCAATCTCGTCCGTAGCGTTTTCGTCAAATGGAGGAGGCGCAAAATAGGTGGCAATCCGTGCCAGTTCCTTGTGCGGAATGTCCGAAGCATTGGGCAGGATTTCCTGCCATTCGGCTTCTACACTTTCTGCGAATTTTTCGGCGCCCCATTCATGGACGAGGATTTTAACGCGCTGTTTGTGGATATTGTCGCGCCGTGCCCAGCGGTTCCATACGCGCAGCACCGCTTCGGTATAGCTGAACATATGGTCAACGGGCAGGAAGTCGCGGATCAGCGGAGCTACAAATGGCGTCCGGCCCATGCCGCCGCCGACATAGACTTCAAAGCCAAGCTCGCCTTTGTCATTGCGGATCAGCTTAAAGCCCAGATCATGGGACCGCATCGCGGCGCGGTCTTCATCGCTGGCGATTACCGCAATCTTGAATTTGCGGGGCATATAGCTGAATTCCGGATGGAAGCTGGTGGCCTGACGGATCAGTTCGGCATAGGGGCGCGGATCAAGAAGTTCATCTGCGGCTGCACCGGCATATTGATCGGCGGAAACGTTACGGATGCTTTCACCGCTTGTCTGAATCGCGTGCATCTCGACGGTTGACAGATCGGCTAGAATATCCGCCGCCTGTTCCAGCTTGATCCAGTTATACTGGATGTTCTGGCGCGTGGTGAAATGGCCATATCCGCGGTCATATTTCCGCGCGATTGTGGCCAGCATGCGTGTTTGCCGGGAATTGAGCGTGCCATAAGGAATGGCAACGCGGAGCATATAGGCGTGCAATTGCAGGTATAGACCGTTTTTCAGACGTAAGGGCTTAAACTGGTCCTCGGTCAACTCGCCAGCTATCCGGCGGTTCGCCTGATCGCGAAACTCTTCGACCCGCGCGTTGACCATTGCCTGGTCATATTTGTCATATTGATACATTGTTCTACTACCCAGTTATATTACCCAGTTCCCGGCATCAGGATCGGCTGGCTTTAATGTTAAGTCCGGTCTGACCGTTGGGCCAAGTGCGCGCACCCGGTCCTTGATATGGGCAGGGCGGGGACCGGCTTCGGTCGCTTCGGCGCTGATCGCATAGGATGAATTGACCCGGCGTGCGGCTTCTTCTCTTTGCAAAATGGCTTCATAATTATCGCCGACATCAACGGCATCTTCGACATGGCGTGACCAATCGCTTCCCGTCCACCAGATTACACCGCCTGTTTTAAGGTCATTTCCCGTCAGTATATTCAAAATTCTACTCCTGCCATTTGGGCATATTCAACAAATCTGTCTTCCGCATCGCCATAGGATGCGACTTCGCCTACTACCAGCAATGCAGGGCTTTTGACATTTTCCCGCCGCACCAGATCGCCAAGATCGGTGAGAAGCGTCCGCAGTGCACGGAAATTGCCGCGCGTGCCGTTTTCCAGCACCGCCACCGGAATATCAGGCGATGCACCGTCCGCGATCAGCTTCTCGGCAATATTATCGGCATTGGCAACGCCCATATAGATGACCAGAGTGCGTCCCTTGCCAACCAGTCCGGACCAGTTCTGGTCGGACAGGCCTTTGCATTGCCCCGCTACGAAAGAAACCGCACTTGATGCCGCGCGGTGGGTGAGGGGGATTTTTGCCTGAGCGGCGCAACCAAGGGCCGCGCTGATACCGGGGACAACCTCTACCCGGATGCCTGCCTTGATACAGTCGCTGGCCTCTTCGCCGCCGCGCCCGAAAATGAAGGGATCGCCGCCCTTAAGACGAACAACCTTGTGACCTTTTTGTGCCTCGGCAATCAGCAGCGCATTTATCGCATCTTGCGCCATGCTGTGGCGTGACCGTTGCTTGGCGACTGATATCCGCTTTGTTTCCGCGGGAGCCATGGCCAGTATATCTTCGCTGACCAGACCATCATGAACGATGACATCCGCTTCGGATAACAAACGTGCAGCGCGCAGCGTCAACAGCTCCGGATCACCGGGGCCGGCGCCGACAAGATAGACTGTGCCGGTGTGCGTCTGCGAGCGCTGTGATGGCTGTTCATATTGAGTCATGGCAACCGATATGCCGCGATACGCAGCGCATTACAAAGCAGAAGATTTTTTAACAGGCTAAGTTATACTATTGCAGGCAATCGCAAAACGTCGATCCGGCCGTGTTGCTGCCTAGCAATCAATTCCCGTTTTCTTCGTCTTTCAAGCCGATACCGATAGTTGCCTTGGCCTGATCCGCTTCCATCGATACAACCGGGTAAGCGCAGTAATCCGCCGCATAATAAGCGCTGGGCCGATGGTTTCCGGAAAGCCCTATGCCGCCAAAGGGAGCTTCGGAAGATGCACCCACTGTCATTTTGTTCCAGTTGACGATGCCTGCGCGGCTGTGGGACCAGAATTGGTCAAATTGTGAGGCGCTTCCGCCAATTAAAGCGGCGGACAATCCATAGCGCGTGTTATTGGCCTCTGCGATGGCTTCATCAAAATCATTCACACGCATGACCTGTAATATCGGGCCGAACAGTTCTATATCCGGGCGCTCCGCCATGCTGGTGACATCAATGATACCGGGCGTCAGAAACGGGCGGTCGTCTATAGGCCGTGCCATATGCTTGATCGGGCGGCCACCATGGCTCATCAGCGCGAGAAAACTCTCGGTCAGGCCATCAGCGGTCTGGTTGTCGATAACCGGGCCCATGAACGGGGCGGGGTTGCTGAACGGGCCGTCGATAATCAGGCGATCCGCGATGCGTTTCACTTCCTTGATAACGCGGTCATAGAGCCCGTCCTTGACGATCATCCGGCTTGCTGCCGAACAGCGCTGCCCCGCGGTCAGGAATGCGGATTGCACGACAAGCACAGCAGCACTGTGAATATCGTCCGTATCCCAGACAATGATTGGATTATTGCCGCCCATTTCCAGTGCCAGTATCTTGTCCGGACGGCTGGCAAATTGCCTGTTGAGCGCGACGCCGGTCTGCGCCGATCCGGTAAATAAAAGGCCGTCAATATCTTCGCTGGCAGACAGTTGTTTCCCCGTTTCCGGCCCGCCTTGCAATATGTTGACAACGCCGTTTGGTAAGCCCGATTTTTCAAACATTTCGAACAGAAACTGGCCGACAGCGGGAGTTTTTTCCGATGGTTTGAACACAACCGCATTGCCCGCGATCAACGCTGGCACAATGTGACCATTGGGCAAGTGGGCGGGGAAATTATAGGGGCCAAGCACAGCAAGCACGCCATGGGGTTTATGGCGCAGCGCCGCGCGCATATTGTCAGGACTGGACAGCTTGCGCTGCGGTGTCCGCTCGGCAAAGGCGGTGACCGAAATATCGACCTTGTTAATCACCGAGTCTACTTCGGTGCGCGATTCCCATAACGGCTTGCCGGTTTCGCGGGAAATAAGTTCTGCCAGCTCGTCGGAATGTGCGCGAACACGATTGGCATATTTACGCACAGCCTCGATCCGCTGGGTAACCGGAAGCGCAGCCCATTTAGGCCATGCAGCCCTTGCATTGGCCACAGCAGCATCGGCATCGCCGGCGGTCCCGGTCCACAAAATCTCTCCCGTGGCGGGTTCGGTTGAAGTGAGTTCAGTCAAAGTCATTTCAATTGTTTAGCTCGCGTAAGAATCCAGTTGCCATATACAGATAATGTCAGGGGTTACAAAGACCGCAATGCTTTGCCCATCTCGCGGATATCCTCTATTTTTTGCATCAGGGGCTGCCAGTCATCATTTTGTGCAATGGCATCCCAGATTGCCTCGACCTCCTCGATATGCATCGAGCACGGATTATTCGATTGCCAATAGGGATGGCTTGAGGACCGTGCGCGTGTCCGCTTGGCCATTTCATTCCGGAAAAGCGCAAATTCGTCCGCTATATATTCCTTGGCTTCGGGAAGGGCGTCTTGCCCCCAATCGAGGAAGAACCGGTCGATGGTAACCGTTTTCAGACCCAATGCTTTTTCCGCCGCGACGACGAGCGGTTTGTCCTTATCAAAGCCTTCGCTTTCGACGCCCAGTCGCCAGCAAACATGCTCGGTAAAGGCTTCGCCATATTGCCGGGGGAAACTATCAAGAGTCTCCACAAGCGGGGCACTTTCGCAGATCAGCGTCAGGGCACTCGCCAACTGAGCGAGATTCCAGTGGAGCGCTTCGGGTTGCCGGGCAAAGCAATAAAGCCCTTCATGATCGAAATAGGCGGCTGTGAAGCCCGGCTCCCAATAAGGCGTGAAACGCCACGGGCCATAGTCGAAACTTTCGCCGGTAATATTGATATTGTCGGTGTTGAGAACGCCGTGAACAAATCCGGCCGTCATATAACTGCCGGCAAGTCGGGCCGCTTTCGCAGCCGTTTTCTGGAATAACTCAACGGCTGGATTATCCGTTTTCACGCCGCCATAATAATGGGTGAGGCAGTAATCGACCAGCGCGTGCATTAGATCGGCATTTTTTTCTGCCACTATTCGCTGAAATGTCCCGTAACGGATATGGCTGTGGCTTAGGCGGGTCATGACTGCCGAGCGGGTAGGGGAAGGTTCATCACCGCGGAAAAGTTCCTCGCCCGTTTCCACCAATGAGAAAGTCTTGGATGTCTCGACGCCCAGCGCTTCCAGCATTTCGGTGGCCAATATTTCCCGGACGCCGCCTTTCAGCGTCAGTTTGCCGTCCCCGCTTCGGCTCCACGGCGTCGTTCCCGATCCCTTGGTAGCAAGGTCCATGAGCCGGTCTTCATGATCGCGCATCTGGGCAAACAGAAAGCCGCGGCCGTCACCAATGTCAGGATTGTAATTGCGGAACTGATGGCCGTGATAGCGCAGCGCCAATGGCGGGTCGAGATTATCGGGAAGCGGCTGGAAGCGGCCAAAATGATTAACCCATTGCTCATCGCTCAGCTCGCCCAGGCCAACAGTCTGCGCCCATCGATTATTACGAAAACGCAGCACATGGCGCGGAAATTCTGAGGCCTTTACCGGGTCGCCAATTTTCTCGCCCAACTGCGTTATCTTTACATCAGCACGATATGGCGCTTTCGTGGGTTCAGCTTGCGGTTTATACGGCATTAATCAATAGTGGGGACGAATAGGGCGCTCGGCAAGGCGGAAGCATAGGGAATTAAAAGATTTATGATCCAATCAGATTATGAGGACCGCTATTGGACTTCCGAAGACGGCCTGGAATTGCATTGTCGTGATTATCCGGGAAATGCTGCAAAAACGCCGATTATTTGCATCCCCGGCCTGACCCGCAACGCCCGCGATTTCGCGCATCTGGGTGAATGGCTGAATGGCGAGCGCCGCATCATCATGGTAAACCTGCGCGGGCGAGGCGAGAGCGAATATGCGAGAGACAGTTCCAGCTATACTGTAAAAACCTATGTTGCCGATATTATTGGCATGATGGACGAACTCAACCTGCCAAAAGCGGTATTTTTCGGAACCTCGCTGGGCGGAATCATTACGATGGTCATGGCAGCAT
>JADMKQ010000133.1 GCA_015478735.1 Sphingorhabdus sp.
GATGCATCTCCGGGCGCTGCTTCGGCGCGGCGCTCAGTGATAAAGTCGTCAACCGTGTACTTTTGGTATCAAGCAGACCATAATTAGACCGAAATATATATAATATTGGTCAACGCGTTCGCCAGTGTCCGCACAAAACCGCCGCCAGCCATAGTCATTTTTATAACTGTTATTATGACGAAATTTGAGAAATCAGAAATTATCCAATGAAATCAATGCTGATTGTCGCACTCCGTGTCCGATAGCACAGCCTTTTGTACCATAAGACCAACGAAAAAAATCGTGACCACAGCGACAACATAGATTTCTTTGTTTTGCTTTGAATTCAAAATACAGGCTACGCAGCCTTGCCGCTAATAGCCTTTTCCTCATAACAAACATTCACTTGTGGGCAGGTGTCGTTAGACAAGCTCAACCACACCCAAGGCTACTAACCTATCCCTACCCCAAAACCTCCACCAACGTCGCCAGGCACTCCCGCGCCAGCAATCTGCACCGCTCCGGCGACCAGCCCTGGTCTATGTCCGGCAAATCGCGGTTGTCCTTGAACGGCATTTCCAGAGTCATGGCCACTGCACCAAAGCGTTCGGCTATCTGGTTGGTGGACATGGAGAGGTTTGCTTTGCCTTCGCCGGCGATGGGATAGCCCAGGTCGGTCTGGAAATCCGGGGTGCGGGCGGATAGGCGGTCGCGGTAGTCGTTATATTTGCGGCCCTGTTCCTCGGTCCAGCTCGGTATGCCTTCGAAACCGGCTATGAATACGGCGGGGATCGCTTCGTCGCCGTGGATGTCCATGGCGAAATCTACGCCGGTTTCGTCCATGGCGCCGCGCACGCACAGGACTTCGGGGCTTTTTTCTGCGCTTGGCTCGTGCCATTCGCGGTTTAGGTTGGTGCCGGCATAGTTGGTCCGCAAATGGCCGCGGAAAGAGCCATCGGGGTTCATGTTCGGCACGATATGGAACCGGCATTTTTGCAGCAAGGCACGGGCGTGGGGATCAGCGGCATCGGCGAGCATTTCCAGCGCGCCCTCCATCCACCATTCGGCCATGCTTTCGCCGGGATGCTGACGCGCGTAGAGCCAGACCTGCGTATCGCCCTCGCCCATCTCGATGCAGTCGATCGGCTGCCCTTCAAGCGAATGGCCCAGGGTACGGCAGGTCACGCCCTCGACCGATGCCATTTCCGCAATCAGGTCGTGGTGGCGATCGATACTGTATGGCGCGAAATAGGCGAACCATACGATATTGCTGGCGGCGGTGTAGCGGATGGACAATGTGCCCTTGTCCTCGTCATAGCTGCTGTCGGCGCGGCCCCAATATTCGCGGTCTTCGCTGACACAGGCATTATAGCCGGGCCAGCCTTGCGGATAGGCGGACTCTTTCAGCCCGTTAATGTTGAGTTCCAAAGTGTCGCCAATTTCGCAAGTGACGCGAAAATGGAACCATTGGAAGAAATCGCTGTCTTTGTCTTTGCGAATCGACAGTTCGGCCGAGGTGCCGGAAATGTCGTGGACGGTGATGTTTCCGCTATCGAAAGCGGCGGTAATTTGAATGCTCATGGGACAGTGATAGTGGTTCCGGACTCTCCGGGGAAGTCCTTGAATAACGCTTCAGCCAATTTGGAGGCCGCCAGAGCGGGTTGCGATCCCGGTGAACCGTCCTTGGCCTCTATCCACGAACGCCCCTCCCAGACCGCCTGGTTATCGGCGCGGCGGGAAATGCGGACCGATAATTCGGTGCCAATCCTGTCCTTTGGCTTGCCGCTCAGGTCGATACCGATGCCAAGGCCGATGCCGGAGCCATAGCTGCCCGTGCTGCCGCCAACGCCGACCGATACGGGGGAGCGCCCGCCATCTGCGGAAATCCGGCTTTGCTGGACCGAGATGCGCGCGACATATTCGCTGCTCGTCGCCCCGGAAGCCGTTTCGGTATAGCCGACCCGCTGCAACTCCCGCCGGACGGCGGCGGCATAAGTGCCATATTCCAGCACCGTGCCTTCGCTCGATTCGGCGGGAGACGTGATGGAGATCGTTCCGGTGGTGACGGGCGTTATCGGAGCATTATGGAACCGCGTGACATTGGCCGCCGGCATGGATGCTGCACAAGCCGTCAACGCCAATGATGCCAGGGTTAATGCGGCTATATTCAACAATCTTGATCCGCATCGCTTTTGCATAGACATGATTCCATTTCCCTTATTCAACGCCTGAACTATCTTTAACGCAAAATTTGCTGCCTGCGGATAAATAATTGCGGTTGCATGGCCCTGTGGTTAATCGAGTGTCGGGTTTCGCGCATATTTTCTGTTTTATTTGAGGATCCAAAATGCCTGATCGCTTCACTATCTTAGTCACAGGCGGAGCCGGATATATCGGCAGCCACGCGGTATGGGCGCTCAAGGATGCGGGATGGCCCGTGGCTGTCATCGATAATCTGGTGACAGGGTTTCGCTGGGCCGTGCCGGATGATGTGCCTTTTTACGAAGGCGATGTGGCGGACAGCGATCTTGTCGCAAAAATTATCAAGCAGCAGAATATCGGCGCGGTCATGCATTTTGCGGGATCGGTCGTGGTTCCGGAATCGGTGGAAAATCCGCTGAAATATTATGACAATAACAGCTCCAAAAGCCGCTGCCTGATCGAATCTGTTGTGGCAAATGGCGTAAAGCATTTCATTTTTTCCTCCACCGCCGCAACCTATGGCATTCCGGAAGAAAGCCCTGTGACAGAAAACACAGCGCAGGTTCCAATCAACCCCTATGGCATGTCCAAGTTGATGACAGAATATATGCTGCGCGATGTATCGGCTGCGCATGATCTGAACTTTTGCGCCTTGCGCTATTTCAACGTGGCAGGGGCTGATCCGCAAGGGCGCACCGGCCAGTCCACGGCAGGCGCAACGCATCTGATAAAGGTCGCGGTGGAGGCCGCTCTCGGCAAGCGCGGCAGCGTGGCTATTTTCGGGACCGATTATGACACGCCAGACGGCACCGGGGTGCGCGATTATATCCATGTGTCCGATCTCGCCGCCGCGCATGTTCATGCACTTGAAGCATTGATTGCAGAGCCGGATCGCAACCACTTGCTCAACTGCGGTTATGGCAGGGGATTTTCCGTGATGGAGGTGCTCGACGCTGTGGACCGGGTTACGAATCAAAAGATTGTCCGCAAGATGGAAGGGCGCCGGGCTGGCGACCCCGATTCGCTGATTTCCGACAATCGAGCGATCATGGAACGCTTTCCATGGCAGCCGCAAAATGCGGATTTGGACAAAATTGTTAGCCATGCACTGGCCTGGGAACGCAAATTGGGCGAGATTCGCCCAGAATGAAGCCCTGAATACTTGACTTTGGCTGGGCATAACCCTAACTGCCCACTTGATTATGTCGGGCGGCAATGCGGCCACGGCTGTTTTCAAGACATTCAAATAGTAAAATTCAAACATTAAGGTGTGATACCAAAATGAAGATCCGCAACTCTTTAAAGTCGCTCAAAAACCGTCATCGTGACTGCCGCGTGATCCGTCGTCGTGGCCGCACCTATGTGATCAACAAAACGAATCGCCGGTTCAAAGCCCGTCAAGGCTAAGCCCGCTTCGTGGCAGGTCCCCCTGCCTCCAGGATTGACACCGTAATTTTTGACATCGGGAACGTGATTTCCCGGTGGGACATACGCTTTCTTTATGAAAAGCTGATCGATGACGCGCAGGAACTGGAATGGTTTCTGGAAAATGTCGTCACGCCCGATTGGCATTTCCAGCATGATGCCGGACGCGCTTTTGGCGATACCAGCCGTGAATTGATAAGCCGCTTTCCCGATCATGCGGAGCTTATCAGCGCCTTTTACCCCCGCTTTAACGAAACCAACCCCGGTGAGGTTGACGGCGTCCCCGCGCTGATCGAGCGCCTGCATGACGCGAATGTCAGCCTTTTCGCCATATCCAATTTTTCCGCAGAATTCTGGCCGCATTTTCGTAAGGGCAAGCCGGTTTTCGATTATTTCTCCGATATTGTCATTTCCGGAGAGGAGAAACTGGCCAAGCCCGATCCGGAGATTTACCAGCTTGCGCTGCGCCGCTTTGATTTGGCGGCGGGGCAATGTTTGTTTGTCGATGACCGGCTGGATAATATTGAGGCTGGTGAAAAGCTGGGGATCAGGGGGCACCATTTTGCGGATGCTGCGGCGTTGGAGCGGGAGCTTGAAGCGTTGGGACTGATTGAAGGTTAACTTACCCAGTCCTTCGCGGGGATGACGGGTAGTGTAATTTCTACCCGCAGCGCCAGAATCAAGCCCGGCTTAGCGCACTCGACAACTGGTCGCGGATGGCTTTCAGCTCTTTCAGCATCGCATTATTCTCTACGTTCACATTGGCGGCAGGCGCGGCAGTAGGTGCCGCTGCTGGCGTCACAGCTTCGCTTACCGGGATCTCGTCCTTCGGAGCCGCGCTCGCCCTTGCCTGTTTCTGGCGTGCTGCCAAAAATTTGCGCGCGCCCTTTATCGTATAGCCTTCTTCGTTGAGCAGGCGGTTGATTGTCCTGACCATTTCGACATCATCGGGCCGGTAATGCCTGCGTGATCCGGCGCGCTTCAGCGGCTGAAGCATACCAAACTGCTCCTCCCAATAGCGAAGGATGTGCGGCTTGATATTCAACTCTTTGGAAAGTTCTCCTATGGTCCGGAATGCTCCAAGGTCTTTGGTCATTTGTTGCTCGTTTCAGACTATCCAGCCGCAATGATGCGGTCACGCATGGTCTGGCTGGCGCGGAAAGTCAGCACGCGGCGCGGCGCAATCGGCACTTCCACACCGGTCTTGGGATTCCGGCCGGTCCGTTCCCCCTTGTCGCGCAGGACAAAGGTGCCAAAACCGGAGATCTTGACATTTTCGCCGTCGATCAAGGCTTTAATCATGTGGTCGAGAATGGATTCCACCATCTCGGCGCTGTCGGCGCGCGACAACCCGACTTGACGGTTCATCGTATCGGAAAGGTCGGCGCGGGTAAGAGTGTTACTGTAACCCATCTGAAATATCTCCTAGTAAGAGATTGAAAATCTTACGGTTCCTATACGTCAAATTGCAAATTAAGTAAATCGCACCTTCAATCTATTACTGGATTTCGTTCTTTTCCCGCGATAAGCCGATTGAATGAACGATCAGATGACCATAAATTCCGACCAGACGCTAAGCCTAGCGCATCTTTTAAACCAGTGCGGGCCGGGCGGTGACGCCAATCCCGTGACCCTGCCGCAAAGCTGGACACAGGGGCGCACGGCCTTTGGCGGGCTGTCGACCGCGATCGCCTATCATGCCGCCAGCCATATCGAAGATGACCTGCCCGGCCTTCGTTCCGCGCAGATTGCGTTTACCGGACCGCTGTTCGGCGCACTGACCGCGCAAACGAAAATGCTTCGGCGCGGACGCAGCACGGCCTTTGTCCAGTCAGAGCTATTCGGGGACAAGGGGCTGGGCCTCCACTGCAATTTCATCTTTGCGGGCCAGCGCGAGACTCAGGTCAAGGCGCTCGATATGCCGCAGCCCGATTTCCCGCCGCTGCCCGATGAAGACGAGCTTCGCAGCGGGCCGGAACAGTTTTTCACCTCTCGGATGGAATTTGTCGGCAAGCGGATCGACACCAGCACCAAAACCCACCGGCTGACCCGCTGGATGCGACTGAAGGACCGCGAAGGGCTTGATCCGATTGCAGAGATTTTGTGCATCGGTGACAGCCTGCCACCTTCGATCATGGGAATGCTCGACCAGAATGCGATGGTCAGCTCGATGAACTGGCAGGTCAATATCATCGCCGATCATCCTGCGACCAAAGACGGCTGGTGGCTGATCGATTCGCAGACCCACCATGCCGACCACGGTGCCAGCAGCCAGTTCATGGCCATCTGGAACAGCGAGCGGGAATTGATCGCAACCGGTATGCAAAGCGTGGCCTATTACGCATGATCGCTGGACAGCGGCTGCCCTGCGGTAGGCGGGGGTGGCCAGCCGGTTAGGATCAGGATATAAGGGCTTTGCGGAGGGACCAGAAGGAGTGTTTATGATACAACCGGTTCAACCCAGCCCAATTAGTCCGGCCCAAGATATTTTTGCGCAAGATAAGCCAGACATTTATCCCGTTTCTCCGCCCGAAGCTCCGCCTATGGAGCCCGGCAAGACGAGCGATCCGGGCGGGCCGGAAACGCCGCCGCACAGTCCGGAACCCCCGCCTCAGCGCCCCGACGAATATCCGCCGGATGAGCCGACGGAATATCCACCCGAATAGCCGCCCCTTTAGGCAAGCTCGATCTGCGCCCAGATCGGTAGATGGTCCGATGCCTTGCGCGATGCCGCGCTGTCATGCACGCCGCCGGCAATGGCTTTCAGTCTGTCGCAGTGCATGATCCGGTCAAGCGCAGCAATCGGTCCGCGCGAGTGGAAGCTGCGCCCGCAATCGACAAAAGTATAGCTGCGCGCAAAGACACTCAAACAGCCGCCAGAGGCGCTCCATTCGTTAAGGTCGCCCATTAATACGGTCGGTGTATCTGCACCATATTGCTCGGTCAGCTTGACAATCGCACCTGCCTGACGCCGCCGCCACAGGCCGGACAGGTCAAGGTGCATACCAAAGACAGACAGGTCTATCCCCTTAATTTCGACCTGCGCCATCACCGCGCCGCGCGGCTCGAGACAGGGGATATGCAATATGTCATGGGCGGTGACCTGCGCCGATTTATGCGTCAAAATCGCATTGCCGTGCCAGCCCATCGAATCGGTCTGCACATCCAGCGGAATCGGCCGGTAATCGCTATATTGTTCGAGCATCATTGCCGGCAGGGTTGCCTCCCGCAGGCCGAACCGGCGATCCGCCTCCTGAAGCGCGATAATATCGGCATCCAGTTCGTTGAGCACATCAATCACCCGGCCGGGATTACGCCTGCGGTCAGTGCCAATGGCCTTGTGAATATTGTAGCTGGCAATTTTTAACATCGAGGGGTCTGTAATTATCCTGCACCGATCTGATTGGCCCGGTCCCGCTTGAAACTCGTATAAACTAATTAGGGACAAGCGCCGGTCATGTAAATCCGCTCTGTCCGATAAACCGACGAACCATCACCATATCCGCGCCGGTTTGTGGCCCGCGGAAATATAGTTCATCCTTATTGATGCCCAAAGCATGTTGATATAGGTCAAGCGTAGACAATAAAAATAATGATATGATCCCGCATCATCGGCATTTGCCGCTCAATAGAAAGGTTTAACCCCATGTCAGCGACCTCTGACCAGACTATCCTCCTTACCACGGACCTGTCCGCACGCGGCGACCGGCCAATGGACCGTGCGATCAATCTTGCCAAGACACGGGGCGCAAAGCTGGTAATCCTGCATGTCCTGGAAAAAGGACCGGCTGAAGAGGAAGCGATTGAAGCGGCCAAGGCGGATATCGAGCTGGACCTCGCCGGTCAGGGTGTAGAAGCGCAGATCATTATCGAGAGCGGCAATGTCGTTACGCAGATTATCGAGAATGCCAAGGCCTGCAACGCTGCGATGATCGTGACCGGCGTAGCGCGGAGCGGCGGTATCGGCGATCTGATTATGGGTATGCAGCTGGAACGGATTATCCAGCACAGCCCGCTTCCCATTTTAATCGCAAAAAACCGTGCAACGACTTCCTATGAACGCTTGCTACTCGCCAGCGACCTGTCCCCTCCTTCCGCTTATGCACTGGAACAGGGCAGCGCGCTTTTCCCGGACCTGCCCGCGCATATCATCAGTGCCTTTCACGTTCCCTTTGAAGGGTTTTTGCGCACGGACGAATCCATCACGGATGAGTTCCGCACCGAACAGCTTAACCAGATGAAGAAGTTTATTGCCGGGCTGAACCTGTCCGACGAATCCCGGAAATCGCTTGGCTACTCGGTTGAATATGGCGAAACCACTTCTGTGGTCAGACAAGCCATCGCCAATAGCCGCACCGACCTTGCTGTCATAGGCACGCATGGCAACAGCGGCTTCAGGGCGAACAGAATGGGCAGCATGGCGCGCGCGCTGATCACCTTTCTGCCCTGCGATACATTGGTGGTGCGTCAGCCAGTGAAATAATCTCTGGCTGCGCGGCACGGTAACCATTTCATCTGATGCTTGCCATCGCGGACTTCATGGTGTATTAATGACCTAATACACAGTGGAGGCCATTATGAAGAAACTCTTGTTGATCATCCCTTTCCTTGCCCTTTCCGCATGCGACGGGTCTATCGCCGATGTCGTTGGTGATGTCCGCAGCAGCACATTTGAAGGCGGCACGGTAATCGGGGAGGCAGCAAAGAATCCGGGCGAGTTTCAGGGCGTAACGCTTGCCGGGCCGGATAATATTATCTTCACCACGGGCGCGGAATATTCCATCCGCGCCGAAGGGGACGAGGATGCGCTGGAGCAATTGCGCTACAAAGTTACCGACGGGCAGATTAAAGTCGGGCGCGAAAACGAAAACCTGTTATCCTCCTCTGACAAAGCCGCAACAATCTATATTACCGCGCCGTCGCTAAACAGTATCAAGCTGGCGGGCTCCGGCGATATTGATGCCGACAAGATCGCGGGTGACACTGCTGCCCTGACACTGGCCGGATCAGGCAATATCAAGATTGCCGACCTGCAAACAACATCGCTCGACACCAAGGTTGCGGGATCGGGCGATATCCTGGTTTCCGGCAGCGCGAAAACGACCAAAATATCAATCGCCGGTTCGGGCGATATTAGCGGCGCAGCGCTGAGAACAGAAAGTGCCTCCATCAAAATCGCTGGTAGCGGCAATGTTGCCCTGACCTCGGATGGCACGGTGGATTCCACCATTCTGGGTTCCGGCAATATCCGCATTCATGGCGATGCCACCTGCAAAACCAATGCAATGGGATCGGGCGAAGTGACCTGCGGATGATGTTTTTTCCGTTAGTGTGAGTCTTTTGAGCCGGGCTTCAGGCTGAACAGGCCGCTTGACTTGGAATCGTTCTTCGACAAGCTCCGCACTAGACCCTGATCAATTTTGATTGAATCAAAATCGGGGCTTGATCGATTGTTTTATCGTGATTTCCGAGCCGTGAAATGTTCCATTTCACTCGAAATCACTCTAACGAGAAAATAACATTCGGGGGGATGATGGAGAGGCACAAGCGCAGCGCATTTTCTGGCGGGAGCATGGATCATGCCTAATCTCTGGGAAAAGCACGCCGTTCCCCGGCTGATAAAATTTGCCTGCTCGCAACCGGCGGTGATGAAGGATCGCAGCCATATTGTGCCCAAAGCGCAGGGCCATGTTCTGGAGCTCGGCTGCGGCGGCGGGATCAACCTGCAATTTTATGACCGGTCCAAAGTGACGAAGCTGACCGGGCTTGATCCCTCGGCAGAGCTGCTCGACTATACCCGCAAGGAAGCGCAGAATCTCGGCCTTAACATGGACATATTGGACGGCATCGGGGAAGCCATGCCCTTTGCCGACGACAGCTTCGATACGCTGCTCACCACTTTTACCCTTTGTTCAGTGCAGGATGGTAAACAGGTGTTGAAAGAAATGCGGCGGGTGCTGAAACCGGGCGGCACGATCCTGTTCCTCGAACATGGACGCGCGCCTGACAAGGGACCGGAGAAATGGCAACAGCGGATCGAGCCTGTGTGGAAACATATTGCAGGTGGCTGTCACCTGCACCGGCCCGTCGCGAAATTATTTGAGGCAGAGGGCTTCGCATTGCACGATAATGACGGCCATTATGCCCCCAAAACGCCCAGATGGCTGGGCTGGATGGAATTTGGAGAGGCCCACCCATTATGAAACCACCCATTATGAAAACGGGCATTATGACAAAATACTTCGCCGGATGGTTCGGCATATTGGCCAGCGGCGCCGCGATGGTGCTGACGATGGCGTTGATGATGGCGCTGACGATGGTTCCGGCACAAGCGGCTGAGCGCAAATTTTCCATCTCCGGTTTTGAGGATGTTCGCATTATCGGCAATATCAATGTCTCTATCTCAACCAATCGCGGCATATCGGCCAGTGCGGAAGCCGAAGACAGGGAAGTGCTGGACCGTGTGCAGCTTCGTAAAAACGGCAGCCAGTTGATCGTGTCTGTCCAGCCGAAAACAAGCGATACCAATCATTATTCCAGCGACAAACCGGTAACGGTCACGCTCAGCAGCCATCTGGTGAAAAGCATCACCCATTCGGGCTCCGGCGCGGTTGCTCTCGACCGGTTGGGCGGGCGTGATGTCAAGGCGCGGTTAAGCGGCTTTGGCGTGCTCACCATTGGCGATGTTGATAGCGACACGCTTGGCATCACGATGAACGGCGGCGGCCAGATCATCATTGCGGGACAGGCAAAAAAAGCCCGGATCGAAATGCTCGGCTCCAGTGTGCTCGATGGTTCCGGCCTGCGCCTGCAAACGCTTGACCTTGTCCAGCGCGGCCCGGCAAGCAGTCATGTCTTTGTCGAAAAGGAAGCCATTATTTCCAACAGCGGCACCGGCAAAATCCAGATTGACGGACGCCCGAATTGCAGCGTGCGGTCCGGTTCAGCGGCCCAGATTATCTGCGACCCGAAACGGTAGGGCGGATTGCTCTTTAATGCACGTTAATGCACCGTCCCGATCGAATGGTCGATGGACAGCAGCACGCAGATCCGCTCCACCTGCCGCCATTTGCAATAGTGCAGGTGATTGCCCAGCGCGCGGCTTTTGTCCGCTCTGTTAGAGGCTTCCAGTCCGGCCTCTTCACCGAAGTTCAGGATAAGCTGCTCGGCATCGAAAAAATGGGCGGAGTCTATAAATACGGGTAACTGCATGACAGGCTCCTGCGGGAAATCCATCGCCGGTTTATCGGCGAAGGAATGCACATATTGTCAAAAGCGATGGTGAACAAAAATTTACTTTAATAGTAAAAAGCTGTTCGCGCCCGCCGCAATAGGGCATGGAGCAATCCGGATTGAAATCGCACCATCACGCGGGGATAATATGACGAACGACCAGAGACCGGAAAGCGGGTCAAAGAAAAGCGCCGGAGGCTTTTTTATGGCGATGGGCTGTATCTTCGGTGCCATTGGCGGCGGTCTTTTGGGTCAGCCGGTTATCGGGCTTCTCGCCGGCCTGGGGGCTGGCATAGTGATTTCCATCGCGATCTGGTATTTCGACCTTTAGGATTTGCTATCGCGGTCATGGCTTCGGCCCAAACGCGGCTGATTTTCGACAAGCGATTACAATGTTATAGCCCGGCATAGAGTATGCTTGTCATCTGCCACGGCTCTATCTATTATTGATAGATGCTGAAACATATCCGCAATATCTTGATATTGATTATCGTCATCGCCATCGGCGCGGGCTTTTACCTAATGCGCGGTGACACCGCCCGTTTGCCGCTGGAGGCAACTGCCGGCGTTGATCCGCAGCTTACCGATGTGCGGAAAGAAAATTTCCCGACCATCAATGTCGCGGAAGCGGTTCCGTGGCAAGATGGCGAAGGACCAGTAGCGGCAGAGGGCCTGACGGTCGAACGCTTTGCCGAGGGGCTGGATCATCCGCGCAATATGCTGCGCCTGCCCAATGGCGACATATTGGTGGCCGAAACCAACAGCCCGCCGCGCACCAATCGCGGCATCGAGGGCTGGATCATGCGCCAGTTAATGAGCAAGGCGGGCGCGGCCAGCGAATCTGCCAACCGCATCACACTGCTGCGTGACAAGGACGGCGACGGCAAGGTGGACGAGAAATTCGCTCTGCTCGAAAATCTGAACTCCCCGTTCGGCATGGCACTGGTCGAAGACACATTATATGTCGCCAATACCAACGAAGTGCTGGCTTTCCCTTATGCCGAGGGCGACACCAAAATCACCGCAAAGGGCCGCAAGGTCGCTAACCTGAATGCGCTTGCTCCCAATAATCACTGGACCCGTAATCTGATCGCCAGTCCCGATGGCAAATATCTGTTTGTGGCCGTTGGCTCCAACAGCAATATTGCCGAAAACGGGCTGGATAAGGAAAAAGGCCGCGCCGCCGTTCTGCGCGTCGAGCTGGCGACAAACGACAAGATCGTCTTTGCGGACGGTATGCGTAACCCCGTCGGGCTTGCCTATGAACCGGTTACCGAAACGCTTTGGACGGTCGTGAACGAGCGTGACATGCTGGGCAGCGACATGGTGCCGGACTATCTGACCGAGGTGGTCTTTGCGTCCCATTACGGCTGGCCCTGGCATTTCTGGCGCGGCCATGTGGACCCGCGTGTCGAGCCGAAAAACCTCGACCACCGGCAATATGAACGCCGCCCCGATTACAGCCTTGGCGCCCATGTCGCGCCTTTGGGGCTGGCCTTTTCCCATGGTCAGGCCTTGGGCGCACCGTTTGACAGCGGCGCGATCATCGCGCGGCACGGATCATGGAACCGCAAGCCGCTATCCGGCTATGACGTGGTCTATGTCGATTTCAACGAAAATGGAAAACCGCAAGGCAAACCGCAGCCCGTGTTAAGCGGCTTTGTCGATGACGAGGAGAATGCCCGCGGCCGCCCGACCATGGTCACATTTGACCAGACCGGCGCTTTGCTGGTCAGTGACGATATTAGCGGCATTATCTGGCGCGTGTCAAAACCCGGTGCGGCAAAATCCGGAACGGACGAAGCGGCAAAGGCGGAATGATCGGGCGCCTCGGCGCTCGGCCATTAACATCACTCTAGCCGAGAGATTTACCCGCGCGTCCGGCCAGTTCAACGACATATTGCCACGCCACCCGGCCCGACCGGCTGCCGCGTTGCTTGGACCATAGAAGCGCGTCCTCGCTGTCGAAATCCAGTCCGTGAACATCCGCATAGCGCTTTATCATCGCCAGATAATCGTCCTGCGATGCCGCGTGGAAACCCAGCCGCAGACCAAAACGGTCGGACAGCGCCAGCTTGTCATCAATCACATCGCGCGGGTTGATCGGGTCATCCTGCTCCGCCATTTGCCGCGGAACAATATGCCGCCGGTTCGATGTCACATAGAGCCGCACATTGGCTGGCCGCGCCGCTGCGCCGCCTTCCAGCATGGAGCGCAGCAAACGGGGAGCCGCGCTGCCTTCCTCAAACCCGATATCGTCGATGAACAGGATGAAGGCGCGTGCCTCTTTGCCCAGCATCGCGAACAGATCCGGCAGGCTTTCCAGCATATCCGCGCTGGCCTCGACCAATGCTATATCCTTGCCAGCATTTTGCAGTTCGCGGACCACCCCTTTGACGAGAGCGGATTTCCCCATGCCGCGCGATCCCCACAGCATGACATCATGCGCGGCAAAGCCACCCGCCAGCCGCTCGCTATTTTCCAGCAACCTGGCCTTTTGCTCGTCAACACCGGTAAGCATATCGAGAGGAAGCGGTGCAAACCCCTCAATCGCCTGCATGGATGAGCCGGTCCAGTGAAACGCCGGACCATCGCTCAGGTCAGCGGAGGCGTCAGGAACCGGGGACAGCCGTTCCAGAGCATCGGCAATCCGGTGCAAGGCCGCGTCTGTCGCTGAAAAGCCGTTCCCCGAATCCGCCATATCAGAGCGCCAGTTGCTCTTTGTCGAGACGATATAGAATATCTGATCCGCCCATCGCAGCAGCCTTCAGCCCCATGGCTTCGGGAACCAGATGGTCGAGATAATAGCGCGTCGTCACCAGCTTGGCCTTCAGATACGCATCATCACCGCCTGCCAGTTCTTTTTCGGCAATCCGGTTCTGCTTCTTCATCAACATGCCGCAGGTCGCCGTCGCCAGCATGGTCATGAACGGATAGCTTCCGGCCAGCCGGTCATCAACCGACGCATCGCCGCTTGCCATCCATTTCGCGGTTTCCTCTGCCGCCAGCGCCAATGCCATCAGCGCGTCTTCGCCCGCTGCTTCTGTCTTGATGTCCGCGATCAGCGCCATCATCGCATCGCCGCCGTCAAGACCCAGCTTGCGCCCGACAAGGTCAGCCGCCTGAATACCGTTCGTGCCTTCGTAAATCGGAGCGATACGGGCGTCGCGGAAATGCTGGGCCGCGCCGGTTTCCTCGATAAAGCCCATGCCGCCATGCACCTGCACACCGATGGACGCGACTTCATTGCCGATATCCGTGCCATAGCCCTTGATGAGCGGGGTCAGGATTTCCGCCCGCAACTTTGCGCCTTCTATGCCCAATGTTGCCCCGTCGATCTGGGACGTGGCATAATAAAGCAGGGCACGCGCCGCTTGCGTCAGCGCCTTGCTGCGCAGGATCATCCGGCGGACATCGGGATGCTCGATAATCGCGACCGGCTCTTTATTCCCGCTTCCCGCCCGTGCGGACTGGATGCGGTCCGTGGCATATTGAATCGCTTGCTGCGTAGCGCGTTCGGCAATCTGCACGCCCTGCGACCCGACATTGATGCGCGCATTGTTCATCATCGTGAACATGGCTTTGATGCCGCCAAATTCCCCGCCGATCAGTTCCCCGATACAGTCATTATTTTCGCCATAAGCCATGACACAGGTGGGTGAGGCATGGATGCCGAGCTTATGTTCAATAGAAACACAGCTTACATCATTGGCCGCGCCGGGATTGCCATCTGCATCCAGATGGAATTTGGGCACGATGAACAGCGAAATGCCGCGCGTTCCTTCCGGTGCGCCGGGGGTGCGCGCCAATACCAGGTGGATGATATTGTCGGTAAGGTCATGTTCGCCAAAGGTAATGAATATCTTCTGGCCCTTGATCTTGTATTTCCCGGCATGTTCGCCCTCTGTAATCGGCTCGGCCGTAGAACGCAGCGCCCCGACATCGGAACCCGCTTGCGGTTCCGTGAGGTTCATCGTGCCGGTCCATTCGCCGGAGATCATCTTGGGCAGATAGGCTGCTTTCTGCTCGTCGCTGCCATGGGCATGGATCGCTTCAACCGCGCCAAAGCTGAGCATCGGGCAGAGATTAAAGGCAAAATTGGCCGCGCCGCAGGTTTCAAGGACAAGCGCCGACAGGGAGTAAGGCATGGCCTGACCGCCAAATTCTTCCGGCCCGTCAATCGAGGCCCAGCCGCCTTCGACAAATCTGTCATACGCCTCTTTAAAGCCCTTTGGCATGGTCACAGTGCCGTCTTTCCACTGCGCGCCGACAGTGTCGCCGATGCGGTTTATCGGAGCGAACTCCCCTTCCGCAAACTGGCCGATGCCTTCGACAATCGCTTCGACCATATCATCGCTGGCCCCAGCAAACTGCTCGTGCTCGGCCAGCGCACCAATATTGGCGATATGTTTCAGGACGAAATTCTGTTCTCTGCTGGGCGCTGTAAAGCTCATGTTCAATCTATCCGCTATTGCTTGAAATCTCGCTGCGCTATAGCGCCCTATTATGTCAGGCTCAAATAATCATATTGCAGATAAGTCAGAACCTTATGACAAGGAGGCGCTGGCCGCCGCTGTGCAGAGGCTGCAATCGGGCAAGCTGGTCGCTGTTCCCACCGAAACTGTCTATGGCCTTGCCGCCGATGCCAGCAATGCCGATGCGATCGCTGATATTTACCGGACAAAGGGCCGTCCGGATTTCAACCCGCTGATTGTCCATGTGCCAAGCCTTGAAGCTGCGCGTAAACTGGGCGTGTTTAACGATCTGGCCACCCGCTTGGCGGAGCGTTTCTGGCCGGGACCGCTGACGCTGGTTGTTCCCAAAGCGCCGGATTGCCCCGCTGCGCCAGCGGTAACGGCTGGACTGGACACGATTGCCCTGCGCTGCCCTGCCCATCCGTTGATGCAAAGGCTGTTACAGGTTTCGGGGCTGTTTCTGGCCGCACCATCAGCCAATAAGAGCGGCGGGATCAGCCCGACCGAGGCTGGCCATGTGACGCGCAGTCTGGGCGATGCTGCGCCGATGATACTGGATGGCGGGCCGTGTCAAAGCGGCGTTGAGTCCACCATAGCCGCAATCCGGGGGGATGATTACCAGATCCTGCGTCATGGCCCGGTAACCCGCGAAGAACTGGCATCCGCTTTGGGCAAGGCCGCGATAAGCGCCGCCCATGACAGGATCGAATCGCCGGGGCAGATGTTAAGCCATTATGCTCCTTCCAAACCCGTCCGGCTGAATGTGGCGAAGCCGGACGCGCAAGAATATCATATCGGCTTTGGCGCGATACACGGCGATCACAACCTTTCGGAAAGCGGTGATTTGGCAGAAGCGGCCAGCAAGCTGTTTGCCGCTTTGCATCATGCCGATAGCAGTGCATCGACCGGCATAGCGGTTGCGCCCATCCCCGAAACGGGAATTGGTGCGGCCATAAACGACAGGTTGCAGCGCGCCGCAAGCTAGAGACTGCGACCCGTAGAACACAATTCACGGCATTTCGGTTGCATTTCGCAATTTTTTGTTTGTCAGCGCAGTCTGGCGACTTATGAAGGGCCGGGGAATGGGGGACTAGAGCAGAAAATGCCGGTGCGTAATCGTAAATTATTAGTATTTTGCATTGCTGCTGCCCTTGCCGGGTGCAGCGGAACCACCGCAGAAGACCAACCGAAAGAGCAAGCCGCTATCCCTGCTGCGACCGCCAGGGTCCAGTCTGCCAGCCAGAATGAAACCATCACCGCCGCCGGCACTGTGCGTCTGCGCCGGGAAGTGGCCCTGGGCTTCACCACATCCGGTCAGGTCGCTGTCGTCCATTATGACGAGGGCGACCGGGTCAAACGCGGCACGGTTCTGGCCGCGCTCGACAAAAGCACCGTGTCCGCCGATCAGGCATCCGCGCAGGCCGAGCTGAACCGGTCGCAGGCAGAATATGAACGGATGCAATCCCTGTTCGCCGACGGCTGGATTACCAAGGCACGATTGGAACAAGCCGAAGCGGCGACGCTATCCGCAAGGGCGCGTTTGAACTCCAGCAGCTTTGCGAGCCGGACAGCGAATATAGTGGCTCCCGGCGATGGCATCATCCTCAGCAGGGATATTGACGCCGGGCAGATCGTCTCCGCCGGGCAAACCGTCATGGTGCTGGGTGAACTGGACAAGGGCTTTGTGCTGAAAGTGCCGCTGACCGATGTCGCCGCTTCGCGTGTCCGCGTCGGGATGCGTGCCAAGGTTACCGTGCCCGCCATATCGCCCGACCCCATTGACGCGGTGGTGAGCGAGAAGGACGGCCGGGCGGACGAGCGGACGGGGACGTTTGAACTCAGCTTCCTGCTCCCCGCCAACGACCGGCTGCGTTCCGGCCAGCTTGGCAGCGCGGCTATCGAGGTTTCGCGCGAATATACCGAAGCGGTCACCATCCCTGCCACCGCGATATTCGGTGTGCGCTCCGGCGAAGGGCTGGTCTTTGTCGTCGATGACAAAAGCCGCGTGAAGCAGCGCAATGTTATTGTCGGCGATCTTACAGACGATGTTCTGGAAATTATATCGGGCTTGCAAGCCGGTGAAGTCATTGTGACCCGCGGGGTGGAAAAACTGCGCGATGGCGACCGGATCAAGCCGGTCAGCGCGACAAAATGATGACGGCCGCAACTATGCACGAGAATATGCTTTAGAATGCTGGCAGAGTTTTTCATAAAACGGTGGCAGCTGACGGTGGTGATGTTCATCCTGCTGGCCGTCATGGGCATCAACGCGCTGATGAATATCACCCGTGCGGTTGATCCCCATTTCCCGATCCCCGTCGTCAATATCATCGCCGTCCTGCCCGGTGCCGATGCTCAGGATATGGAAGAAACCGTCGCCAAGCCGATCGAGGAAGTGGTTCAGGGGCTGGACGATATTGTCGAGGTCGAATCGACCAGCACCGACGGCGGCACGATGATCAATGTTGAATTCAGCAACTGGTCCGGCGATGTGGACGGCTATTTCGACGACGTGGTCCGCGAGGTATCGGCCATCCGCGACCAGCTTCCCGCCAATCTGCAACGGCTGGAGTTCGTGAAAGTCCGCACCACGGAAGCGGCGGTCGTCCAGCTGGCGCTGGTCAGCGAAAATGCGTCATGGCGGCGGATGGAGAAATATGCGGATGACCTGTCCGACAACCTGACCCGCTATAGAGGGGTGCGCCAGACGCGGATATTCGGCCTGCCCCGGCCAGAGGTCAGCATCGCGATCAACCCGGCGCGCCTGTCCGAGCTGAAAGTCCCGGCCAGCGCGGTGGCCGATGCTGTGCGGCAAGGAGGCATGGAATTGCCCGGCGGCGCGGTGCAAAGCGGTGGCCGCCGGTTGAATGTCGAGGCGGGCGGAGCGTTTCGCGATCTGGACGATATTGGCAGGCTCCCCTTGCGCGCATCTGACGGCACCTTGCTGACGGTGGACGATGTTGCCGAGGTCAAATGGGGTTCGGAAGAACAGATTTACCGCACGCGCCACAATGGCAAGCGGGCCATATTCCTGACCGCCACGCAAAAAGACGGGGTCGATGTAACCCGCCTGAAAGCGCAGCTGGATGAAGAAATAGAAAAGCATCAGGCCTTGTTGCCGCCCGATATCGAACTGGTCGAGCAATTTGACCAGAGCCGCGATGTCAAAAGGCGGCTGAGCGAGCTGACCCGTGATTTTGCCGTTGCCATTGGCCTGGTAATTTTCACCCTGCTGCCACTGGGGCCGCGCGCGTCGGGTATCGTGATGATTTC
>JADMKQ010000134.1 GCA_015478735.1 Sphingorhabdus sp.
CTGGCAATCCGCGCATAAGACGGGATAGGCGCTGAACGCCCCCCTTTTGGCCTCTAGCCATGCTCTCGATAGATTTCAGGATATCTTCGCCGGACTTCCCTTTGCCCATGATTGGCTGCAAGACTTCATCAATCTGCTCGACTCTCTGTTTCCAGAAGTTATCAGCAATTTTGAACATGCGCGCTGCATCACCTTTTCCGGCCTCGGTCAATCCGGCCTGTATATCTTCTGACAGCGCATTAAGGACTCCTTTGTAAATCCTCTTTTCGTTTCCGCTTCGCAGTTTACCGTCAAACGTAGCCCCGCCAAGTTGTGTTCTGGCGTCGCGAAGGCCAGACACCGATACACCACTTGATATATCGCTTTTCAGCTTTCCAAGGTCTTTGATAAGGGTGGCATTTGTCTCCGGCAATTCAGACAGTTTCGCTATTTCGCCATCAATAATATCTAACGCGGTCTTTGGTGTGATTTGAGTGCCTTCCGCCGCCTCGCCAGCTCTCTCGTAAAGTTTACTTCCGCGCTCCGATGTTTTCTTGATGAACAGATCGCCGCCTTTACGCACCAATTCCCCGGCCTCATCCTCTGAAACTGCGTTACGGGTGTTACGGTTTACTGCGCTATGCAGTTGGTCGGTTGAACGCTTACCTTGATTGATAATAGGCGCGGCAGACAACGGGCTTTGCGCTGCTGCCGATGAAGCGCGCTTAACCGTTGGGCCTCCAGCATCAGCGGGGACTAAATCAACACCCTGCCGCTGTGCTGTCTGCGCCAAATTACTAAGCTGTTTCGGCTGTGCTGCTCGCATAAGAGCGTTTGCCCCGCCAAATGCGCCGATGCCGCCGCCTAGTCCTGCAAGTGCCTGCAATCCCGGCCCACCGCCCGCTTGCCGCGTTTGTTCACTGGCAAGCCCTGCCGCTGAACCCGCAACGCCCTGCTGGATGGGCTGCTGTGCCAATGTGTTCACTACCGCATTACCAGCGCCCATACCTGCCCGCATTAAAGCGTTTGCACCGCCTGCGCCCGTCAGAACAGAAGCGCCGCCACGGTTAATGGCTGCTGCTGTCGGGGATGCGTTTTCAGGCGCACCGGTTGCGTCGCGGAATGTCTGTCCAAGATCAGTGGAAAGGTCTGTTCCTGCAACCGCGTTAATGCCCATGTTGAGTGGATTGGCGACAATTCCAAGAGTATCACCAACGCCTTGCGCTACATCGCCAACACCCGCATAGAACTGGTTGAACATGTCTTGAGCGGTTGAGTTCATATCCTCTGGGGATATAGGGTTGCCGTCTGCGTCGAAGTTTGAGCCGGGGTCAATATCGACACGTTTGCCTTGCGCGTCGTAGAAACCGACCAGAACGCCATTCCGATTAATCATTTCACCCGGAACGCCCATTGCTGGCGCTGCGTCAATATCAGCCGTTAATGGTGCATCTTCACTGCCCAAAGCGTTATAGCGTTCCAGCGTTTCATCAAGCAACCTGCCAGAACTTTGCTTCAAGCCCTCAATGGCGCGTAAACGGGCTTGTTTTTTCTGTTCGAGCGCCTCCGGTGAATCGCCAGGCATAGGAAAATATATCCGGCGCTGGCGTTCCATTTCCTCTTCCGGTATCGCCGCGCCTGAATCCTGCCGAAGTGATGCGGCAATAAACTCGTCTTGCGCGCTGTCTGCTACTTGGCGATCAGGGCTATTCCCAATAGAATGAGGAAGTACGTTTAGCGCATTGGGGAAAGTATCTGATGCCGCCTGCCCGACAAGAGAGCGGGGCCCTACGCCTGTTTTCTCGTATGCTTCATTAGAACCGAGTGCGCGGATAAGGAAAGCCGCAGCCTTCTTTTCACCTTCAGCCGACTTTGCTACGTCGCCGCCAGCGAGTTCCTCCTCTGTTTTCTGGATAGCCAGCGAATCCTTGCGCGCAGTCCTGCTTTCTGCCCTGTCAGCACGTGCTTCTGCCCTATCTGCCCGCTGGTTTGCATCAATCTGCGCCTGTGTCGGCGCTTTAGGCGGTGTCCGGTATATCGTCGGTGCTTCGGTTTGCGGCGCGCTGTTAAGCTGGCCCAACAATGCAGGATCAGTTACTTGAGCCATTTAGCGTCCCTCCGGATTGTCAAACCATTGGCCGTTGATCTGGTAATATGTCTGGCCGTTTACTTGCTTGCCCACAATGATGTTATTGCGGGATAAATATTCCTGCGTTTTCGCCTGATCGCCGCCGAAAGCCTGTGCTACCGCTGCAATCTGTTCCGGCGATGCTACAGTTACACCAGCGCTAGGATTGGGATTTTCAGGCGGCGCGGCATTTACAGGGGATTGCTGGACCTGCTGTAGAGGTGGCTGGCCGTTCAATGCGCGTAACACGCCCTCACCTGCCGGGTTCTTGCTGTATGCGGTCGCGTCAGCAGGGACATAGCCTATATCTGGCGTCATCGCTTTCACAAGGTCGCCTGCTTGAGCAAGTATCGCCTCACGCTCACCAAACCGGCCAAGATAGTTCAGATACTGTGGATCTTGCGTCGCCATCTGGCGCACAACCGCATCAAACTTTTCAGGGCTGTCGGCCCATTGCAGAACCTGCGAAATACTAGCCACTGCATCTTTCGCAACTTCGCGGTCCTTGCCTTGCAGTTTCAGGAACATTTCAGGATCGAAATAAGCCACCTGCCCACGTGCAGCGGGATTGCCGTTCAGCGCATCGCCGACCGTCTGTGCTTGGCTAGCCGCCTGCTGCTGATTCCGGCGCTCTGTGTTGACCTGGTAAACAAGACGCGGGTTATATTTTGCAAGTGCGTTAATATCAGCATCGGGATTCTGTGCCAGCGCCGCTAGTGCGTTGTCCGTCTCTGCCTGCGCCCGCTCCTGCCGCCCCTGCTGGAAAGCCGCTGTAAACGATTCCCCGATATTGGATGGCCGTAATATGCCAAAATTAACATCAACCGCCATTTTCGAGTTCCTTTATCCGCGCTTCGATTGCTTCAACATTGGCCTTGAAGCCGGGCCGGTCACGCCGTGCATCAGCCTTGCGCCGCAATAGTTCCAGTTCTTCTTTCTGTTCGTCCGTCACCCGAAGCTACTCCCCAGAAACTTGCCCAGCCCGTTAGCAATGCCGCCATACATGTCCGTCTTCGCCTGCCCTTTCATCAGGGCCGCATTAGCTGCTACGGTTGCCGCTGAATTGTTATTCGCGGTCACGTTGTTCACATAGTTCTGCCCGACGCCTGCAATCGC
>JADMKQ010000135.1 GCA_015478735.1 Sphingorhabdus sp.
TGAACAGGCGAGCAACAATATTGTGGCCAGCACAGGCGAACGGTGAAATGTCATTATATTTTGCCCCAAAACCGAAACGGTTGTTCAGCTATGCGATATAGAGGGCATGTGGTCAATATTGATGGCCGGAACTACTCACCTAGACTTGCTGACAGGCGCAGCATTAACAGAAAAAACCGGACATTTCGATAGAGTGATTAACGCGTACATCGGCTTCAATCATGGACCGACATTGCCGATAAGTCTGATCGACAAATTTGCTCCGCAGGGAGGCTGGCATTATATTGATAGGAAAGCCATATATCAGGATAGTATCTGAACAGACTGTTATCCGCCGCCTGCATGACTTCCCGCCAAGTGAACTCATCAGGATGCAGAAGCCGAAAGCAGCGCGAGATCCCATAGAATGGAACAAATAATGACCCGACCAGAACCGCGTATCCTGACCGTGATTGACAGCTTTCGCATCACGCCCAATATGCACCGTATCACGCTGGGCGGGGCAGGGTTGGCTGGCTTTCCGCAGGGGCAGAGCGGCGGCTATGTTAAATTGATGCTGTCCGGACCGCAGGACGGCAAAGCCACTGTGCGAACCTATACCATCAGGCACCAGTCAGAAAGCACCATTGATGTTGATTTCGCTTTACACGGTGCGCACGAAGAGTCTGGCCCGGCAACGCGGTGGGCGACAAATGCACAGGCAGGCGATTTAGTAAAGGTTGGCGGGCCGGGTGCGGCCAAGCCGTTGCCGGATGGACCCGGCCCGTTTTTGCTTGTCGGCGATATGACAGCACTGCCCGCCATGTCCGTGAATCTTGAGGCTTTGCCGGAAGATGCAACCGGCAATATCATTATCCTCATCCGAGATACCGCAGACAAACAGGATCTTATCAAGCCTGAAGGTGTGACAGTCCAATGGTTGGTTGATGCCGATCTGGGGGCCAATCCCTCGCTATTATCTGACGCCGTTCGTGAAGTGCCTGCGATTGATACACTGGCTTATGCGTGGGCCGCTTGCGAGTTTGAGGCAATGAAGCTGTTGCGCCAATATCTGCGCGTGGAACATGGCTTTGGATCAGAGCGGCTTTATATTTCAAGCTATTGGAAGCGCGGTCTGATCGAGGATGAGCACAAGCAGGTTAAGCGGATAGACGCAGAGGCTATTAGTTAACCTCTAATCCGCCAATTCCACCTGTCGAACATCATAGCCCTCTTTGTTGAGGTCAACGATCAGGCCGTCCAGTTGTGCTTTGTCTTTCGCCTCGCATTCAATATCCGTAATCAATCCCTTGGCGGGGAGGTTGGTGAATACGCGCTGGTGATAGACTTCGATGATGTTGACTTCATGCTCGGCAAATTGCTTCACGACGTTGTAAAGCGCGCCGGGCTGATCGCGCAGGTGCAGGCGCAGGCGGGCGAGGCGGCCGGAGCGGGCCAGGTCGCGGAGCAGGACATTAGCCAGAAGCCGTGTGTCGATATTGCCGCCGCACAGGACCAGACCGACTTTCTCGCCGGCGAATTTCTCTTTATTGGCGAGCAGCGCGGCAAGACCGGCAGCGCCTGCGCCTTCGACGACGGTTTTCTCAATCTGTAGCAACAGGCTGACCGCGCCTTCCAACTGGGCTTCGCTGACCAGCAAGATCTCGTCCACATATTTGCGGATGATGTCGGCGGTGAACTCTGATGGATTGCTCACGGCAATACCTTCGGCAAGTGTGTCGCCGCCTGCGGTCACTTCGGTGCCGTTAATCTTGCCATACATGCTGGGGTAAAGCGCGGCTTGCACGCCGGTTGTCTTGATATCAGGCTTCATCGCATGGGCCGCTGTCGCCATGCCGGAGAACAGACCGCCGCCGCCAATCGGGATGATCAGCCGGTCGAGGTCGGGAACCGCCTCCAGCATTTCGATAGCCACTGTGCCCTGACCAGCCGCAACGTGCGGATCTTCAAAGGCATGGATATAGGTCATGCCGCGTTTTGCAGCGAGATCCAGCGCATGGGAATAGGCTTCGTCATAGCTGTTGCCGAACATGACAATTTCCGCGCCGTGGCCGCGCGTCTGCTCGACCTTTACCATCGGGGTGGTGGTCGGCATGACGATGGTTGCCGGGATGCCGAGATTCTTGGCATTATAGGCCAGACCCTGCGCATGGTTGCCAGCAGAAGCGGCGATGACACCTGCAGACCGTTTGTTTTCATCCATCAAGAGCAGGGCATTCAGCGCGCCGCGCTCTTTATAGGCAGCGGTGAACTGCTGGTTTTCAAACTTCAGATAGACTTCCGCACCCGCCATTTCGGACAGGGTAATGCTTTTCAGGGTTGCTGTGTGCACGATCCGGCCACGAATGCGCGCATGGGCCGCCCGAACGTCGGCATAGTTGAAAGAGGGATGCGAACTGGTTTTCTGATCTGTCATAGGCGGTGGCCCTAACCTATCTGGTCTTTCAGGGAAACTATGATTATGCGAGTCCATGACGACAAAATTGCATTTGCTGCAATGGATGGGCTTATGGCCGCGTGGCAGCTTAGGTGATGTGCCTGCCACCGTAACTAAGGATAATGATGCGTAATTTTTCAATATCGGGAACGGGAATTATAGCGGCCAGTGCGGCTTTTTTGATGACAGCTTCGCCAGCGCTGGCCGATGGTCTGGTAGAAAATGTCAACGGCATGACGCTCGACGCAGAGGGCAAGGTCATCCGCTTTACCGGCATGGTGATTGATGACGATGGGCGGGTGAAAGAGCTTCTGGACCGTAAAGACAAGCGGCCCAAGGATGTTGACTTCCAGTTTGATGGCAAGGGTAAAACCCTGATCCCCGGCTTTGTCGATGCGCATGGGCATGTGATGGGGCTGGGCTTTGCGGCGCTCACGCTCGACCTTTCCAGCACAAAATCCTTGGCAGAGGCGCAGCAGGCGCTTCGCGAATATGCGGCGAAATATCCTAATCGCCAATGGATTATCGGGCGCGGATGGAATCAGGAAGCCTGGGGCCTGGGCCGCTTTCCCACCGCTGCAGAGATTGACGCGATTATAGCGGACCGGCCCGTCTATCTGACACGGGTTGACGGTCATGCCGCATGGGCCAACAGCGCGGCCATGAAGGCGGCGGGGATTACCGCCGATACCAAGGCACCATCCGGCGGCCTGATCGAAAAAATTGGTGGCAAGCCGAGCGGGATTTCTGTTGATAACGCGCAGGAGCTTTTTGCACGCTC
>JADMKQ010000136.1 GCA_015478735.1 Sphingorhabdus sp.
GCCTGATATCAAGTGGTGCGCGGTCAAACAGGGCGGCTTGCTCGTTGTCATCCACCAAAGCAGCGAACCTGTCTTGCAGCCACGCCGGTATTGCACCGCCGCTGGCACGCGCTTCTTCATCATTCAACACTAATGGTCCATAAGCTGAACCATCAAACAAAGCCTGCAATTCCGGCTGCTCGGCCGCCAATCCGGCCATAGCCGCACGGCCATTATCCGGCCTCTCGCCATAGCGGCGGATTGCTGCATAGGCATATTCACGCACAGCCCGGCGGTCCTTTGACCCGGCATAGCGGCGCGCCTTGAAGAATTTCTTTGCTATATTGTCCGCCGACGCGCCATTATCCCGCGCCGCGACAATGATTTCGTCGAGCAGTTCAATGGCCGCTTGCAGGCGTGCGGAGGGAGTCAAATCCTGTCCAGTAGAGAGCTAAAAACTTCCATCATGATAATCCTATCACACGCGCTCTATCGCCCCTAGCGGGTTGGATAGTTGGGCGCTTCACGGGTGATGGAAACATCATGCACATGGCTTTCCTGCAAACCGGCATTGGTTATCCGCACAAACTCGGCCCGTTCACGCAGGTCTTTCAGTGTTTGCGAGCCCGTATAACCCATGGCCGCTTTCACACCGCCGACAAGTTGATGCACAACATCGCTGACCGGTCCCTTGAACGGAACCTGTCCTTCGATACCTTCCGGCACCAGCTTAAGCTCGTCTTTAATATCCTGCTGGAAATAACGATCTGCCGAACCGCGCGCCATGGCACCGACCGAACCCATACCGCGATAGCTTTTATAGGCACGGCCCTGATACAGGAATGTGCTGCCCGGTGCTTCTTCGGTTCCTGCCAGCAATGAGCCGACCATCACGGATGATGCACCGGCCGCCAAGGCTTTTGCAACATCGCCAGAAGTGCGTAGGCCGCCATCGGCCACCACCGGAATATTCGACTTCGCTGCTTCTTCGGCGCAATCCATAATGGCCGTAAGCTGTGGAACACCAACACCGGCAACGACTCGCGTCGTGCAAATCGAACCTGGCCCGATACCGATTTTAATTCCGTCCGCGCCCGCATCGATCAATGCACGCGTCGCCGCTGCAGTCGCTACGTTACCGGCTATAATCTGGGTATGGGGAGAGCGTTTCTTGACCTCTTCCACGGCGCGGGACACCATGCTGCTATGGCCGTGTGCCGTATCGATGACGATCAGATCGCATTCGGCTTCAATCAAAGCCTCTGAGCGTTCCAGACCGCTATCCCCGACCGTGGATGCAGCGGCGACGCGCAGGCGGCCCGCGCTGTCTTTGGTCGCATTCGGATAGGTAACGGCTTTTTCGATATCCTTGACAGTGATCAGGCCGACGCAGCGGTAACTTTCATCAACAACCAGCAATTTTTCAATCCGCCGCTGGTGCAACATGCGCCGCGCTTCTTCCTGACTGACACCAACCGGTACAGTGACCAGATCATCTTTGGTCATCAGTTCACTGACGGGCTGCCGCGGATTTTCCGCAAATCGTACATCGCGGTTGGTCAATATGCCGACCAGCTTGCCACTGGCCTCTACCACCGGAATACCGGAAATCCTGTTCTGGTCCATTATCGCTTCGGCATCGGCCAATACGGCATCAGGTGAGATGGTGATCGGATTAACAACCATGCCGGATTCAAAGCGTTTGACCTGACGCACGGCGGCGACTTGTTGCTCTATGGTCAGGTTACGGTGGAGCACCCCGATACCGCCGAGCTGTGCCATGACAATCGCCATGTCGGATTCTGTTACCGTATCCATGGCCGATGACAGGATCGGAATATTAAGCGTAATTTCCCTGGTCAGCCAGGTATGCGTATCAGCTTGACTGGGGATGATATCCGAAGGCCCGGGCTGCAACAGAACGTCGTCAAAAGTTAGTCCGGTACGGATTTCTCTGCTGCTCATGGGGAAGGCCACTTTCTAATGCGATAATTGATTCTGTGGCGGCTCATGTAACCATTTCTATCACTATTCGCCAGTCCTAATCCGTTTCATTTTTAACCATTGTTTTTGAAGGAAAAGTGTCAATGCTGCTAAAATAGCGACCAAGCGCGACGTGGAAATCGGCATCATCAGCCGCCCCGCCCAGCAAGAGCGCTTCGTCGGCCTCGTCCCCGACATCATGGTAACGTCCATTCAGATAGCTATCGAGCCGTTCCTTGTCCGAAAAAGCGCTGGTTATCATGAAGGCCGGTATTTTCTTTTCCAGAAATACATAGCCGTCCTGACGCTTCAAAAAGCTGTTGGGTCCATCCGTGTCGTCTATCTCCCGCCCTTCGGATGCGGCAATCGTCTTTATATCTTCATCCAGATCCGTCTGCCCGAGTCCGACAACCGCTATGCGCTCTCCTGTCGGGCTTAAAGCTATCGTGTCGGCATTGAACACGGCGACCAATCGTTCCAGCGGGAAACCGGGATCGGCAACGAAAGCCCTGGCGCCCAATAGCCCGCTTTCCTCCGCCGTGGTGGCCAGAAAAAAGATGTCACGATCCGGCTGACTATCCGCCAGTCTCTCCGCTACTTCGATAAGCAAGGCGATGCCGCTGGCATTATCAACTGCGCCGTTGCAGATGCGGTCTACCTCTGGCTCGCTCCGACATTCGCCCAGATGATCCCAGTGACCCAGAAACAGAACAGCACCGCTTTCCGGTTTGCTCCCCGCAATTTTGCCAATCACATTATGCGACTGATAGGACCGTACGCGCGTTTCGGCATTCATATCCGCATAGATGCCCGTATCTATTGGACGGAAACCATCAAGCGCTGCATTTGTGACAAGCTGTTTGTAATCCAGCCCCGCCTTGTCGAGTAGACGGTCCGCCGCCTGTGCGCTGATCTGGCCTTCAATCTCCGCATGATAGCCATCCTCAGACAGGCTGGTGTTCACGCGGCGAAAACGCCGGGCGGAGCTATCATAGCGCGATTTGCGATTTACCACTGCGATCACACCTGACGCCCCTGCCGCAATCACATTGGCCTTGCGCGTCCGGAAATCGGGGAAGTCCACTGCACCCTGCGGAGAGGACAGAAATATCAGGGCCAGCTTTCCTGCTATGGCCGGTTTCATTTCTTCTGCGGACTGGATGCCGTAGCCAGCAAAGATAACAGGCGCTGATGACAGGCTGGTCAATGGCTGCGAGCCGCGCAGGATGATCTGATCATCGTCAATCCGGATGG
>JADMKQ010000137.1 GCA_015478735.1 Sphingorhabdus sp.
CCATCCCCGGCACGATATGCTGCGTGCAAAACGCCACCTGCTCGGTTTCGGCAAAGAAATTATCTACATTATCGTCGAGAACCATCTTCCCGATAATCCTGACCGGAACCTGCTCTTCGGGAATGATTTTTGTCGGGTCCAATATGTCAAATTCAAAGCTGTCAGCGAACGCATCATCGAAAACCTGTATTCCCAGATCCCATTCGGGGAAATCGCCCATGCTGATGGAATCCCACATGTCACGGCGATGAAAGTCGGGGTCCGCGCCATTGACCTTGACCGCTTCGTTCCAGAGGACGGATTGAAGGCCCTGACGTGGTTTCCAGTGATATTTCACATAGTGCGACTGGCCCTCCGCATTGATTAACCGGAAAGTATGCACGCCAAAACCTTCCATGAAGCGAAAACTGCGCGGAATGGTTCGGTCTGACATCTGCCACAAGACCATGTGGATGGATTCGGGCGTGAACGAGATAAAGTCCCAGAAATTATCATGCGCGCTTTGGGCCTGAGGAAATGCGCGATCAGGAGCTTCCTTTACGGCATGAACAAGATCAGGAAACTTGATCGCATCCTGTATGAAGAACACCGGAATGTTATTGCCGACCAGATCCCAGTTACCTTCCTTGGTATACATCTTAACCGCAAATCCGCGCACATCGCGAGCGAGGTCAAATGATCCCTTGTTCCCCGCCACAGTAGAAAAGCGGCAGAATAGAGGTGTTTTCTCCCCAACGCGCTGGAATATGTCCGCGCTGGACAGTTCGGGTATCGCCTCGGTAAGCTCGAAATGCCCGCGAATGCCATAGCCGCGCGCATGGACGACGCGCTCGGGTATGCGCTCATGATCAAAATGGAAAATCTTCTCCCGCGCTATATGGTCCTCAATTAACTGAGGACCGCGCTGTCCAGCCGTGAGCCAATTCTGGTCATCAGAAACCGGCACCCCTTGCGCAGTGGTCAAAGTCTGATCGGTATCTTTTGTAGTTTGGTGCGTCTCTCCGCTGCTACCTGCTTTTTCATTGGACATGATCGGACTCCTTTCGGTTGGGGGAGCCCCGTTAACGTATAAGTTAGAGGGAAGTTGCATGCCGATATGATGGGTGGTTTGGGAAGGGATAAGGCGACTAACTGACAAGCCAAAGCGCGCGAAAATAACAGGGATGCCGCCGCAATATTGAACTAATCAACAGGTGCTTTCACAGGATATATTCCGCTCGGCGCGGTTAGTATGAAAAACCTATGTTCGCCGAGCCTGTTGCTGATGGTGGGATGATCGACAAACAGGCCGCCGGTATATGCGCCGAATGAGGGCATTATTATCCTTGAATCGCTACAGGCGAAGCACGGGTAGGACAGGGTCCGTCGGCGGATTGTCAGACTGGCTTTAGGGTGTAGATGGCCGCAAATATTTGTTTGTTCCATGCCGGTATCAACGGGAAGGTGGGTTAAAAGAAATCCGTCAGCTTCCGCATGATCAGCCCTTTCCCCGGCCAGGGAAGGGGGGATGTCGGGATCATGATTACCCAGTATCCAGGTGAATTTTGTTACACGCCTGATGATGTCATTGAGCATCTCGACATGCTTGAAGTCGATACGCTCACTCACTCCGACATCGTGAAAACTGTCACCAAGGGCAATGACATGTTCAGGACTATAGGTTTCGATCGCGCTGTTTAACCTGCTGAGTGTTTCCAGCGTATCATAAGCGGGGAGCAGGGCATTGCCGACGGATTGTAAATAGCTGCCCTTTTCAAAATGGAGGTCGGCGACCAGCAACGTCTTTGACCTTGGTAAGAAGGCTGCTTTCATTGCATCCAGGACAATGGGTCCGGTGCTGCTCTCGTAAATGATATTTTTACGCACTTAACGTCTTTTCCACTTGCGCCAGTAGCTCTTCGCCCAGGCTTTCATAACTGGCGAGGCGTAACAGTTCTTCCTCACCTTTGCCGCGAACCCTCTCTTTTCCAAGCTGCATCATCGACGGTATAGATAAGGGAGAGGCATGGGGAAGAGTGCGGAAACGAACACGGCCTTCAACATCGTGAAGCCAGTGGGCCAAGCGTGGGATATCGAGCAGATCCTTTTCCGCTTCTTCGCGCGCGATACGAAGCAATATATGATCGGGTTCATATTTCATAAGAACATCATAGATGAGATCCGTGCTGAAAATTATCTGTTTCATAGGACGCTGTGATCCGTGCTGCCGCTGTTCCGTCAATCCGGATATGGTTGCAATCTTGCGAAAGCTACGCTTGACCATGGGAGATTCAACAATCCAGTCCTGCAAGTCGTCTGCGACAATATCAGTCGTCAGCAAAGCGTCGACATTATCAACAGGCTCTAGCGTCGTGATGGTCAGCGCATAGTCAGTGATACTAAAATTCAGCGGTTTCAAATTTGCTTTCTCCATGCGCCGGGTCACTAGAAAGCCCAGAGCATTGTTCACCTTCCGCCCTTCAAATGTGTGGAAAACCGTTACATGATCGCCCCTGTCAAAAAAGCCTTCGACCAAGACACCGTGCGGTTCCGGCAATTCTGAAAATTCATTCTGCCAGCCAAGCCAGGCTTGCACTTGCGCTGGCAAATTTTTCCATTGTCCGGGGTTTGCCAGAACATGTCTGACACCTTCCGCCAGATAGGATGACAGCGGCATCATTCCGCCCAAATAAGCGGGGACCTTGGCCCTTAGTTTAGGTGCAGGCCTGGCCTCCAACACCCTGTTGTTAATGCCTTCATAGCGCAGGACTTCACCGGCAAAGGCAAATGTGTCGCCGGGCACCAGGTTCATGATAAATTGCTCTTCTATCTCGCCAACAATTCGTCCGCGCTTCGATTTGGGACCGGCCAGACGGCGCACCTTTATTTTTGCATCTTCTACGATAGTGCCGATGTTCATGCGGTGACGCAGCGCCTGTTCGCGGTTGGCTATTCTATACCCGCGTGATGTCGCCTGAAGACGTTGGTATCTTTCATAGGTTTTGAGAGAATAGCCGCCATTTTGCGCGAATTGCACGAGGCTGTTAAAATCGGTTCTGGATAGGTTCCTATAAGGATTTGCGCTGCATATTTCATTATATAATTCGCGCTTCTTAAACCGGCCAGCGCAACTGCGATTGACAATATATTGCACCACGACATCCAGAGCGCCGCTATGATAATCTTCGCCATCGCGCTGGCCCTGCGCGATTGCTTTTATGGCAACGTCACACTCAACAGCCTCCAATGGATTACAAGGCACCAAAATGGCTTGAGAGGGCTCATCCAGCCGGTGATTGGAACGTCCTATTCTCTGCAAAAGGCGGCTTACTCCTTTTGGCGCTCCGACCTGGATAACCTTGTCCACATCACCCCAGTCAATACCCATTTCCAGAGCGGATGTAGATACAACAGCCCGCATGGCACCAGTGGCGATAAAGGATTCCGTTTTCTGGCGCTTCTCACGCGATAAGGAACCATGATAAATCAATATGGGCAGATTCTGGTCATTTTTCCGCCAGAGTTGCTGGAATAAAAGCTCTGACTGCGCCCGCGTATTGACAAAAATAATGACACTTTTTGCGGATAATATTTCATCGTAAATCTGCTTGATTGCATAAACGGGACTATGCCCGCCCAAAGGCAATCTGGCATCCGTTTTAAGAACATTAATCTCCGGGCGAGAGGACGATCTTACCTCCAATATCTTTGCCGCTGATCCTGTCGGGCCCAGCCAACGCGCGGCTTCATCCGGTTTGCTAATTGTAGCGGACAAGCCAAAGCGCACATGATCTGGTGCCAGTGTCTTTAACCGCGCCAGCGCCAGGGATGTGAAATCTCCCCGTTTGCCGGTGGCAAAACTGTGCAGTTCGTCAATGATGACAACATCCAGATCAGCGAAATAATCTTCCGCATTATCATAGGACAACAGCAGCATGAGGCTTTCCGGTGTTGTCAGTAAAACATCGGGGGGCGTTTTACGCTGGCGCGCCCTTTGTGCAGTTTTAGTATCGCCTGTGCGCACGCCTATCGTAATGGGCAGGTTCAGGTCCTGAATAGGCCGCGCCAGATTTCGCTCGATATCGTTGGTCAGGGCGCGAAGCGGAGAGATATAAAGCGTCTTTAGCTGCGCGCGTGATTTTGCGGGCTTATCAAACAGCGCAATCAAGCTTGGTAAAAAACCTGCCAGCGTTTTGCCTCCGCCGGTCGGCGCAATCAGCAATGTGTCTTCGCGTCTGTTATAGGCATCGACCATCGCACGTTGATAATCGCGGATATGCCAACCTTGTTCCGCAAACCAGTTTTCAAGCAAAGCGGGTATCCTGAGCGGAACCGTTGCGTTGATTTGTGGGTTATCAATAAGGCTGGCAGTTGGCATCAATATCTTTCTGTCGCGCAAAGCAGGATGATCTATAATGAATGCCCGAGCAGAAAAATGGATGCATGTCAGGTCTGAAGGCCTCTATTGCGCTCCGGCAAATTGCTATATCGACCCCCATGCCGCGGTTGAGAGGGCCATTATCACACATGGCCATGCAGATCACGCCAGGTCTGGTCATGGCAGCGTATTCGCAACACCGGAAACCCTGGCCATAATGCGCACGCGTTACTCGGACATCTCTGTCGGAGGCGGCGTTCCCTTGCATTACGGGCAGAGGCAGGACCTTGGCAACGGCGTCATTCTCTGGTTGGCACCAGCCGGTCATATCCTGGGCAGCGCACAGGCGGTGCTGGAATATGATGGGCAAAGAGTGGTTATCTCTGGCGACTTCAAACGTCACCCCGATCCGACCTGCAAGCCATTTGAAATTGTCCCCTGTGATGTATTTATAACCGAAGCGACATTTGCGCTGCCGGTGTTTCAACACCCTCCTCTGGAAGAGGAGATCCACAAACTCATCCGATCAATGGAAATTTTTCCTGAACGGTCCCACCTGGTCGGTGTCTATGCTCTGGGAAAGTGCCAGCGCATCATGCTGGCGCTGCGAAGCGCAGGCTATTCCCACCCGTTCTATGTTCACGGTGCGCTTAAAAAGCTGATCGAACTATACGAAACATTCGGATTTGATTTTGGCCCATGGCAACCCGTGTCAGAGATTAGCGCGAAAGAGCGGGATATGTTGCGCGGAAAGATCATCCTCTGCCCGCCTTCCGCCTTGGCTGATCGATGGTCGCGCCGAATGCCGGACCCTCTGCCATCCATGGCTTCCGGATGGATGCAAATTCGCGCGCGGGTCCGGCAAAGACGTGCTGAAATGGCGCTTATTGTATCGGACCATGCCGATTGGGATGGCTTGATTGAAACTGCGCTCGCAACAGGTGCGCCGAACGTATGGATTACCCATGGACGCGTTGAAGCCTTGCAATATGTGTTAGAGCAACACGGAGTGAATGCCAAAGCGCTGAACCTCATTGGCCGCGATGAGGAGGCCGATTAATGGAGCAATTCTCTCGCTTACTGGATGATCTTTACTTCACGAATTCGACAAAGGCCAAAGAGACTTTACTGGCTGACTATCTTCGCGCGACACCTGACCCCGACCGGGGGTGGGCGATTGCGGCCATTGCTGGCACATTGAGTTTTGATCTATTCAAACGTAATCTGATCAAACAGCTGATGATGGAACGCATGGATCCGTTCCTGTTTGACATATCGCGCGATTATGTCGGCGAACTGTCGGAAACTATAGCATTGGCCTGGCGCCCATCACCAGAAGCGCGAATTTTGAACCGGCTGCCCAGTCTGTCCGAAGTTATTGCGCAATTCCACGCACGCGACAAAGCGGGCATAAGCGAGTATCTGGCAGAATTGCTCGACAATATGACTCCTCCGCAGCGCTGGGCATTGTTAAAGCTTGGCACGCGGAGTCTTCGGGTTGGTATGTCGGCGCGTTCGGTCAAACGCACATTGGCTAATATGAAAGGCGTGAGTCTCGATACTATCGAGGAGCTATGGCACGCAATAAAGCCCCCTTATACCGAGCTTTTTGCATGGATAGACGAGGATGCGCCTATTCCTGATATTTCCGGCAGTCTGACCTATTCCCCTGTCATGCTGGCTCATCCCATCGAAGATAAGGACTTCGCCCGTATCACGCCGGAAACCCATGCTATTGAATGGAAATTCGACGGCATACGGGTGCAGATTGCTGCCAATGATGTGGAAACCAGGCTCTTTTCACGCAAAGGAGACGACATCTCGCACAGCTTTCCTGACCTCATCGCAGCCTGCGATTTTACAGGGGTTTTGGATGGAGAGCTTTTGGTCAAACCAGGCGGCGAGATCGGCCGGTTCAATGACCTTCAGCAGCGTTTGAACAAAAAGAAACCCAGCAAAGCCATCATGGAAAAACTGCCCGCGCATTTCATTGCCTATGACGTGCTGTCTCTGGACGGGGAAAGTATCAAGGGCAAAAGCTTTGATGCACGTAGGCAAGAGCTGGAACGGCTGGTGGCTGATCTGGATGAGACCCGATTTTCGCTGTCCAGGATTTTACCTTTTAATAAGAAACCCGACCTCGATGACTTGCGCCAACAGGCAGTGGAAACGAGCGGGATTATCGAAGGACTGATGATCAAGACACGCACATCACCCTATGTTGCCGGCCGCCCCAAACACGCATGGTATAAATGGAAGCGCGATCCATTCCTCCTAGACGCCGTCCTGATGTATGCACAACGGGGCACAGGAAGACGCTCATCCTTCTATTCCGACTATACATTCGGACTATGGGGTGACGAGGATCAACTCCTGCCGATCGGGAAAGCATATTTCGGCTTCACCGACGAAGAACTGAAAGACATCGACAGATGGGTCCGCAACAACGCGCTCGAACGCTTCGGCCCGGTTCAGGAAGTCAAAAAAGAACTGGTCTTTGAAGTCGCCTTTGATTCCGTCCATGAAAGCCCCCGCCATAAATCAGGCTATGCCTTGCGTTTCCCGCGCATCAACAGAATCCGCTGGGACAAACCCGCGGCTGATGCAGACAGGATCGAGGCGGTCGCGGATATTGTGGGGAAGTAAAGGAACTCGTCCCAGAAACCAGATTGCCGCGCTTAGCGGGAAATCACGAGATTGGCTCGTCAAACCCGGCTCTTGGTAAGACAGGTTAGATATGAGTGGAAAGATTATTAAGCAGCTTCCAACGCACGCAAATCCACAGATAAGTCGCCACCATATCGACCTGAAAAAGTCGACTAACTTATTTTATGAAATGAAGTTATGAGTGGTGACCCCTACGGGAATCGAACCCGTGTTTCAGCCGTGAAAGGGCCGCGTCCTAACCGCTAGACGAAGGGGCCGTACCAATGCTTGGCCAGCGAGATTGGGCGATTAGGGGTATCGGGCGATTTGGTCAACCCCTTAATGGCGCTTTGCGGGCTTATTCTCGGATATTTTTTTCTTACCGCCAAATACGGCCGCTTAATCGGCCCAGGCGGCGTCTTCCAGATGGATTTCGGCGGCGGGGCGGCTGCCCCAATCGTCTATCTTTGCGCGCCCGGCTATCCATAGTTTGCGGCCTTTCGGTGCGTGGAGCAGGGCCTGGCCCAGATCGCTCTCGGCGGCGCGGAAGGCGATTGTTTTAATGGACCCGCCGTCATCACCGGCGACGACCATCCGCACATGGTCCTTGCCGACTATATCGCATTTGATGATTCGCACCGGCCCGGCGGCAATGCGCGGCGCTGGCCAGCCCATACCATAGGGGCCTGCGCCTTCCATCGCCTCGACAAAGACCGGGTTGACGCCCTTTGGTGACAATACGGCGTCGAGGAGCAGCGCCTTTCCAGCCTGCGCGCTGCCGACCACGTCGGCCAGACGGTCGTTCAGAAACTCGCTGAGCGCTTCGATTTTCGACGCATCGACGGTGATCCCCGCTGCCATCGCATGACCACCGCCAGCGATTAGCAGACCGTGGTCCTTGGCCGCGATAATGGCTGCGCCCAGATCGACGCCAGAGATAGAGCGTCCCGATCCCTTGCCAATGCCGTCATCATCTTCGGCAATGATGATGGCGGGGCGGCCCAGCTTTTCCTTGATGCGGCCCGCGACAATCCCGATCACGCCGGGGTGCCAGCCTTTTGCGGAGAGAATCGCGACAGCCTGATTCTGCTGGCCGGAACACATGGCTTCGGCCTGTTCGAGCACATAGGCTTCGATGGCCTGTCGTTCCTGGTTGAGATGATCTAGCTCGGCGGCGATTTGCCGGGCTTCTTCGGGGTCCTGGGTTATCAGCAAGCGCACGCCGAGGTCGGATTTGCCAACCCGCCCCCCGGCATTGATCCGTGGTCCCAAGGCAAAGCCGAGGTCAGAGCATATCGGTGCGCGTTTCAAACGGCTGGCATCGATCAGCGCGGAAAGGCCGATATTCCGGCGACCGGCCAGCACTTTCAGCCCCTGCGCCACAAAGGCCCGGTTCAGCCCGCGAAGCTGCGCAACATCGGCAACCGTGCCCAGTGCCACGATATCCAGAAGTTCGAGTAGCTTCGGCTCAGGCCTGTCCTTGAAATAGCCTTTGCTGCGCAAATTGCGGACCAAAGCCGCGCCGAGCAGAAACGCCATGCCCACTGCTGCGAGATGGCCATGCTGCGCTCCCTCGTCACTCTCATCGAGACGGTTGGGATTTACCAGCGCGCTGGCCTTGGGCAGCGTGGCGGCGCATTTATGGTGATCGACGACAATCACCTCGACCCCCGCCGCGTGCGCCATATCCAGCGCGTCAAAAGCCATCGCGCCGCAATCCACAGTGACAACCAGATCGCAGCCCTGACGGCCCAAGGTGACCAAAGCCTCGCCAGATGGGCCATAGCCCTCCATCAGCCGGTCGGGGATATAATAGCCCGCGTCCAGCCCCAGATCGCGGAGTAAGCGGATAAGCAATGCGGCACTGGTCGCGCCGTCCACGTCATAGTCGCCGAAAACGGTTACTTTCTCGCGCTCCAGAACAGCGCGGGCAATCCGTTCCGCGGCGACTTCCATGTCCTGGAACACCGAAGGATCGGGCATAAAGCCCCTGATCGTAGGATCGCGGTTAATCTCCAGCGTTTCGCGGGTTGCGCCGCGCGCCAGTAAAAGCTGGGTGACCAGATCATCCGGCTGAAAACCGGGGTCGCGGGCATCGGCGCTGGTGCTGCGCCACTGCCATGTCTGGCCTGACAAGGATCGGGTGACATTCAATACTGCATTCATGGGCGCAGCTATGGGCGATACGCGGCGCGCTGACAATCGCTTTGATCGCTGTTAGGAAGGCGATATGAAAAACCTGCTCATCATATTTTATAGCTATACCGGCGGCACACAGCAAATGGCGCAGGCCGCAGCAATGGCCGCGCGGGAAGAGAAAGAAACCCGGACAACGATCATTCGCGCAGAGGATTGCGAGCCGTCTGACATGCTGGGCGCGGATGGCTATATTTTTGCGACGCCGGAAAATCTTGCAGCGATCGCGGGCGTGATGAAGGCATTTTTCGACCGCTGCTATTATCCCTTGCTGGGGCAGATAGAGGGCAGGCCCTATGCGGCGATGATCTGCGCGGGATCGGACGGCGAAAATGCACGGAAACAGCTGGAGCGCATAGCCACAGGCTGGCGATTGAAAAGGGTCATGGATACGCCGATCATCTGCACACATGCACAAACCCCGGAAGAGATATTGGCGCCCAAGGTGATCGGGGAGACTGACAAGGCGCAATGCGCGGAAATCGGAGCGACAATGGCCGCCGGGCTGGCTATGGGGATTTTTTAGCGACGATATCCCTCTCGTTCAGGGAAGGGGAGAATAATCTATATCAATTCTGCGACCCGCTCCTGCAACGCCGGGATAACCTCTGCCTCAAACCACGGATTGGCCTTGAACCAGCGGATATTTCTGGGGCTGGGATGGGGCAGGGGCAGGGCGGTGGGCCAGAACTCTTTCCAGCGCCGGACAGTCTCGGTCAGCGTCCTGGATTTTGCATCGCCGAGGTGCCAGTTGAGCGCATATTGGCCTAAAATCAGGGTCAGCTCGATATTCGGCAACAGGTCGAGCAGCGGCTTTCGCCATTGCGGCGCACATTCCGTGCGGGGCGGAAGGTCGCCGCCTTTACCGGTGCCGGGATAGCAGAAACCCATGGGCAGGATCGCGATAAGCGCCGGATCGTAAAACTGCTCCTCGGTAACGCCTAGCCATTCTCGCAGGCGTTTGCCGCTAACGTCGAAAAAGGGACGGCCAATTTCATGCGTCTTGCGACCCGGCGCCTGTCCGGCGATCAGGATTTTCGCGCTGGTCGCGGCCTGAACCAAGGGGCGGGGGCCAAGCGGCAGGTCGCGGCATATCGTGCAGGCGCGGACATCTTTGAGCAATCTGTCCAGATTATCCGCGCTGTCCGTCATGATCTCCGCCTATATTCTTTCACTTCGCTTCCCGATGGCATATCGCATCATGGTCCGGCTTTTCATCCCCATAGGGCGCGAATGTATAGACATAGGATAGATGCGTCGGGACACGGTCTTTTACGCCTTCCCGCTCGCCGTTCACAACTGCGGCAAAATCGGCGCAGGCGACGGCGCTACGCAGATAGTCGCTATGGCCGGTATTCCCGCGGCTGACCGGCGTGGTATCGACTATCGTCAGCCCGCTTTTTTCCGGTGGCACATCATATTCGGACTTTGCCGCGTAACAGCGTTCCGGCAGGCCCCTGGCCTTGAGGTCGGCCGCTTCGAACGGGTCAAAGCACTCCGGTCGGCCAAGGCGCGGGTAGCCGTGAAGCCTGTCAGACAAGGACAAGGCTTTGTCCTTTGCCGAAACATAGACGGTGATCCGGCGGTCGTTATTCACCCGGCGAGCGGACAGCACTTCCTCTGTTATGCCGCGCTCGAAATGCTGGCGGTCAATATCAGGGGAAGCGAGAATGATGTTGGACACCACGCTGCTGTCGCCATTGGGCGTCGTGCGGTCGACAAACTCGACAGCGGGCAGCACCAGCCGCGCGCCGAGCGAGTGGGAGACGAGGACAATCTCTTTCGTCCAGGGTTGCTGGGCTAGCCTGGTCAGGAATTGGCGGAAATTGCGGTCATCCCAATACATGTTGGTCTCATCCGCTGCATATTTCAGGAAATCGCCGTGGGAAGGCCAGCTATAGTGAATGACCGGCCCGGAAAAACCGGTCAGCCTTGCGATTTGCGCCGCGTCGCGGGAACTGGTGAAAAATGTCTCGCGAAAGCCGTGGACATAAAGCAGCACCCGGCCGCTTTCCTTGTCGCCGGGGCCTTTGTCCATGGATTTGGCCAGATCAGCCCACCAGCGGTTTTCGTGGGCCAGGGTGAAGGGAATGGTCCGCCCGTTTTCCTTGCCCTTTTCATCCAGCTCCGGTTCCGGCGCGGCAAAGCGGCCAAAGCGCATTTTGTCGCTGCGGTAATTGAGCATTTTGACATCGCTGTTGCGGCAATCGGGCAAGCGGCTGGTGACAAAGAAATAGGGTTTGTCAGCGACTTCTATGGCCAGGTTTTCCGCAGGGTCACAGCGGCTGTCCGCCACATATTCGGAATGGCGGATCTCGCCATAATTGACCGGCGAAATGCAGCCTGCCAGCCATAAAGGCAAGGCAAGCATTGCGGGTTTCAAGGCGCTGGTCCGTTTTACAAGATCACCGCCCACCATGGCTAGGCGCGGTGTTCGCTCTTGACCCAGCGCACTGTGCCGGAAGAAGCGCGCATCACTACGCTTTCGGTTGTCATGATACCGTTGCGCAGTTTCTTGACGCCTTCCAGAAGCGAGCCATCGGTTACGCCGGTTGCGGCAAAAATAACGTCGCCTTTGGCCAGCTCGTTCAGGTCATAGATCTTGTCGAGATCTTCGATACCCCATTTATGGGCGCGTTTGCGCTCGTCATCGTTGCGGAACACCAGGCGCCCCTTGAACTGACCACCTACGCAGCGCAAAGCCGCCGCTGCCAACACGCCTTCAGGCGCGCCGCCGCAGCCCATATACATATCGACGGTGGTTTCTTCATCAGTGGTCGCGATCACGCCAGCTACGTCGCCATCTGGGATCAGCATGATGCCGCAGCCGATTTCGCGCAGTTCGCTGATGATTTTTTCATGACGCGGACGGTCGAGCACACAGACGATGATTTCGGACGGATCGACGCCTTTTTCCTTTGCAACAGCCGTGACATTTTCCCGCACGGATTTGTTGAGGTCGATAATATTCTCGGAATAGCCGGGGCCAACGGCCAGCTTGTCCATGTAAACATCAGGTGCGTTGAGCAGGTTGCCCTTTTCGGCAATGGCGAGCACCGCCAGCGCGTTGGGACCGGCTTTGGCCGTGATGGTCGTGCCTTCCAGCGGGTCAAGCGCAATGTCGATTTCGGGCGATTCGCCTTCGCAGCCACGGCCCACTTTTTCGCCGATGAACAGCATCGGTGCTTCGTCGCGTTCGCCTTCGCCAATGACCACTGTGCCGCAGATATTCAGCTCATTGAGAGCAGCCCGCATCGCTTCAACCGCCGCCGCATCAGCCGCTTTTTCATCACCGCGACCCACCAGCTTTGCCGCCGAAACCGCTGCCGCTTCGGTTACGCGAACCATTTCCAGAACCAGAACGCGGTCGAGTATATCACTTGATGTAGGCATTTGAATATTTAGTCCTTCTTAAAGGGGCCGATTTGCGACTCTCGATAGGGGAGCCTCATTACAATGTCGAGAAGCCTTGTAATCTTGTGGCTTCATTATGGTTTGGCACAAAATAGGGCGATCAGGCACGCTAAAACCATCCATCGCCACGAAAATGCTTAGTCCTCGTCGCTTAACAGATGCATGACAACCGGCTCGCCTTGCAGGCTGCTCGAATTGACGAGTTTCTCAAGACCTTGCGTGACATCGCACTCGCGGCTTTCATGCGTAACCATGGAAATCAGCACCGAACCTTCGTTGGTTTTTTCTGTCTGGATCATGCTTTCGATCGAAACCTGTGCATCGCGCATGGCTGCTGTGATCTCCGCCAGAACGCCCGGTTTATCGGCCACGACGAAACGAATATAACTTTTGCCCGTGCGGTTGCCGCTTTGGGCGCGTCCGCCTTTGACCATTTTGTCGGCTGGCACAGAAAATACTGTGCCGCCGTCATTGCGCGCAATGTCGATCAGGTCAGCGACTACTGCCGATGCCGTTGGTCCGTCACCCGCGCCTGCGCCCTGGAACATCAAGCGGCCGGAAAAATTGCCTTCAGCCACAACAGCATTGGTTGACCCTTCGATATGGGCGAGCGGGTGGCTTTCGGGCACCAGATAGGCGTTGACGCGCTGGAACAATTTGCCGCCGTCAATCCGCGCCATGCCGAGCAGGCGGATGCGATAACCCAAAGCCTTTGCCTGCCCGATGTCGGCGGACATGATGCCACGAATACCGGCAACCTCTACGCCGTCAAAATCAACCTCTGTGCCAAAAGACAGCGCAGCGAGGATCGCGAGTTTGTGCGCAGCATCAACACCGTCAATATCAAAGCCGGGGTCGGCCTCTGCATAGCCAAGAGCCTGCGCATCCTTCAAAACCGAGTCAAAATCGCTGCCATGCTTTTCCATGGTCGTCAGGATATAATTGCTGGTGCCGTTTAGGATGCCGTAAACCCGCTCGATACGGTTGGCCGAAGCCCCGTCGCGTATGCCCTTGATCACCGGAATACCGCCAGCCACCGCCGCTTCATATTTCAGCGAGATGCCCTTGCTTTCGGCCAGCAGGGCAAGCTCCATACCGTGATGTGCGATCATGGCCTTATTGGCGGTGACAAAGGATTTGCCGTGGCTCAGGCTATTGCGCGCCAGCGTAAGCGCCGGGCCATCTGAGCCGCCAACCATTTCAACAACGCAGTCCACATCCGGCTCCCCGGCCAGCGCATCCATATCATCGACCCACTTATAGGGGCTAAGGTCCACGCCGCGGTCACGGTTACGGTCGCGCGCCGAAACAGCGACAATGGAAATCGGCCGCCCTGCACGCTGTGCAATCATCGCACCATTTTCGTTGATCAGGCGGATGACGCCGGAACCGACGGTGCCTAAACCAGCAAGAGCGATACGAAGAGGAGCTGTCATAATATAACCTTGGGATTCGTTAAGATGGAACGGATGAATGAAAATCCAGCCCGTCTAATAACGCCGCCGCACCATAATGCCAGCCCGTCTTATGAATAAGAGGGGCTAGAAAATTGTCTCTATCGGACAGCTGTCCGGACAGCTTCTATATATAGAGCCTGTAAAGAGCAGAAAAACCGGGGCAGGGAACGTTAAATCCGCCTATCCCAAACGCGGATTATTGCGGTAACAGATGCTCGCGATATTCGGGCGGGCGAGAGCGGATGCAATTGCCCAGATCCTGTATCACCAGATTATAATCCACCCGTGCCTGATTGACATTGGCGGCCGTCGTATCGCTGATCGCGTCTTCGGGCAGGGATTTTGGCAGGAAACAGGCCAGGCGATACCATAATAATGTATTTTCTTGCGGCGCTTTTGCGGCTTCATCGACAATTTCACTTAAAGACACGGCCCAGATCTTGTCCTGACCCTGACGGCTTAAGATCGTGATGGAAACCGGATCGCCGGATTTGGTTTCAAGAAACACCTGGGTTTCGCCCTCCCCGATAATCGTTCCGGGCACGTGGAAAGCATGGCTGATGCCGGTAATCGCCGGTGCAGCATCGCGTGCAACAATTTCCCGCACAATGGAGCGAACCCGCTGGTCCCTTTCCGGCGACCAGGCAATTTGTGCGTCCGGCGCGGAAAGCTGTATATCGCCATTGCCGGTCGAAAGGTTACGCGCAAAAACCAGGAACTGTTTCTTCTTTATTTTCGGTGCGCGTCCTTTTTCGTCAAGCGGCATGTCGATGACGTAGCGAATCATCTCTGGCACGCCGCCCAGACCACGAATCAGGGCGTTTGTTGACGCCTCAATATAGTATCTTTGGGTGTTCGGAGGCGCGTTTGGAGCCCGTTTCGGGTCCACTTTAATCGCTTCCTTAATTGTAACATGAGCGATGACTGGTGAACTGACACTAAGGTCAGCAAGATCGGCATATTGCAGTGGATCGGGAGTAGTTGTTGATTGCGAAAATGCCGGAAAATCAGCAATTAAAGCATATAGGATGGCGACGATTATCAGAGCTGTTTTGGGCATGATTATCCTGTAAATTTCGCATCAATGGAACCGGATAGTAAGCATGATTGCTGGTTAATGGTAGCTTAATTAGTAGTTAGCAAATAAAGCGATTGCCTGCCCCCAACTACCGCGTTAGAACATTTTTAAGATAGCTTTCACCGTAAAGAAAAGCTGTTATGGGGAATATTGGGAATCGCTGTATGTCACTTTAGCAGTGATGTGCAGTTATAACCTTTTTACGGGTTGCGTTCCTGAGGGAAGAAAAAGGAGTTATGTTTCTGAATGGCTTATGCTGACCAACAACAAATGAGCACAAGCAAGTTGGTATCTATCATACTTGTTGTGATCATTCACGCGCTGTTTGGGTATGCTTTGGTGACTGGCCTTGCTTATAGTGCTGTCAAGAAGGTGGCCTCGGAGCTCGATATGATCGATATCCAAGAAGAAGAACCGCCAGAAGAGATCGAGGAGCCACCACCACCGCCACCAGACCAGCCTATTGAACCACCTCCAGTGGTGACACCTCCACCAATCGTGGCGCCTCCCGCAGCTCCGCGGCCAGTGATATCGCAGCAACCCATTGCTCCGCCTGTCATTCGCCCGCCGGTAGTTGCACCGCCACCACCGCCGCCGCCGCCACCACCGCCCCCGCAACGGGCGAATCCGGAGCCGCGTGGCAATCCTGGTAACTGGGCCAATGCCAATGACTATCCTTCACGCGCCCTGCGTGAGGAACGTGAGGGTACGACCAGCTTCCGCGTAACGGTTGGAGCGGATGGGCGAGTCAGCGATTGTCAGATCACGGGGTCCAGTGGACATTCTGATCTTGACGATGCAACCTGCAAGAATATCCAGCGCAGAGCACGTTTCCGTCCTGCTCTCGATCATAACGGTGAGCCGAAAGCCGCTTCATGGTCAAGCCGGGTACGTTGGCAGATACCTGATTAATGTTAAACGCGGCGGGTCCGGTTCCGCGGGTCCGCCGCACAAAAATAAATTTTAGATCAATCTATCCTTGAGGGGAAAATATAATGTTTACTGAAATTCTAGCTGCCGCAGGCACGACGGCACCGCAAAACTCTTTCGGCTTCTGGGAAGCCATGCAACAGGGCGGCGTTATTGCCTGGTTCACATTGGCAGTTCTCGCCATCATGTCCGTTTCATCTTTCTACATCCTGTTCTCCAAATTGTTCGAACAGAACAAAGTGATGAAACAGGGCGTTGCAGCACGGGCAGCATTTGCTCGCGCAAGCAGCCTGAAAGAAGGCGCTGCGAAACTCGACAAGAACAGCGCATATCGTCAGATCATCGACGACGGCATCAAAGCTGAAGAAGATCACGCTCGTCTGACCGATCCTGTTGAAGCACATGACTGGCTCCACGGTTCGCTGAACCGTTCGGAAAGCCTGATCAATTCCAAGCTGGCTACCGGTCTGCCCTGGCTTGCAACGGTTGGTGCTACCTCACCGTTTATCGGTCTGTTCGGTACGGTTATCGGTATTTACCGCGCACTGATCAAAATCGGTATCGCTGGCCAGGCATCTATTGACGCCGTTGCTGGTCCGGTTGGTGAAGCTCTTATCATGACCGCACTTGGTCTTGCTGTGGCTGTTCCTGCCGTTCTTGCTTATAACTGGCTGCAGGGCCGTAACAAGCGCATCGCCGAAGACCTGAGCGGTTTCTCGAACGATGTTCTGGGCTACATCTCTTCTGACGGTGCGGTACGTCCAGCTGCTCCGGTCAAAGGCACAGCGCCTGCTAAACCAGCCGCTGCTCCTGCCGCGAAGCCTGCTGTTAAGAAATAAGGCGTCTGCCATGGGCCATTTTCCGATGACATCCTGTTCCGGATCATGGCCCAGGCGGCCCCTGATTTCCGAATGTGCAGAACCTGTTCTGCTATTTCGATCTAGTATATTTTTGAGAGGATAGAATCTTATGGCGATGAATGTTGGGGACGCTGGTGGAGCTGAAACTCCTCTATCGGACATTAACACGACCCCGCTAGTGGACGTCATGCTGGTTTTGCTGATCATTTTCTTGATCGCCGTTCCTGTGGTGATCCAGACAGTGGAACTAGAATTGCCGGTTCTACCGTTCGAGGTAACGACGACTAAACCGGAAAACGTGCTGCTCGCTGTCACGACGACAGATGTTGCCGGTCGTGACCCGGGTGATCCGGACTATTCCGGTGCTAATCCAGGCGGCAATTGCCGAATCTATTGGAATACGACTCCAGTCGATTCAACCGAGCTGATTCAAAGAGCAGTGAAGCAGTTGGAAGCCCAGATTGAATCTTTTGGCGGTGTAGAAAATATGACCCCCGAAGATATGCCTGAAGTGCATATCCGCGGTGACATCAACACCCCTTACCGGTGCATTGGCGGGGCAATCTATGCTATGCAGCGCGCTGGTTTTGCCAAGGTCGGGTTCCTGTCCACGCCGGTTGTAATCGAGTAACCAGATGACGGTATTAAGTTTTAGAGTTTTTAAGGAGACGCACCAATGGCCATGAGTGGCGGTAAAGATGATGGTACGCCGATGATGGAAATGAACACGACGCCGTTGATCGACGTCCTGCTCGTTTTGCTCATCATGTTCATCATTACAATCCCGGTCCAGACCCACGCGGTTAAACTGGACCTGCCCGTGGATAACCCCAATCCACCTGATCCACCACCAATTGATCCGGTGAAAAACCGTCTGGGAATCACGCCAACCAACCAGATTTTGTGGAATGACACGCCGGTATCTCTCACTCAGGTGGAAACATATCTGGCGCAGACCAAGTCCATGGTTCCGGAACCTGAACTCCAGTTCCAGCCCGACGCTGTCAGTGCTTATCTGACCGTCGACCGTGTTCTGGCCGTGATCAAGGATAGCGGTGTCTCCAAATTCGGTTTTGTCGGCAACGAACAATATAGCAGCTTTGGCAAGGCATCACGTTTGCCAAACTAAGAACCTGCGATATGATTTACAAAAGGCGGTGGAGCGATCCATCGCCTTTTTTTATGGGATGTGCGGGGGCTTGAGGG
>JADMKQ010000138.1 GCA_015478735.1 Sphingorhabdus sp.
TTACCGTGATTTCCGAGCCGTGAAATGTTCCATTTCACTCGAAATCACTCTAGACAAAGCCCGCGGAGTACCGATTGGACTGGTCGGGATTGAAGCCTGGTCAAAAGAAGTCGTTCTGCATCATGAAATATGGAAATATACGGGCGCGAATAATGATGAAGACAACGTAGCTATAAAGAATTTTGCAGACGGTAATTTCTATGGAATTAGCCAGAAAAATTAGAGACTGATGTCAGCAAAAACTTACTGCCCAGCGGCGGCCCATTTCCACGTTAAGGGATGTCAAACATCAATGGTGCGGGTTCTTCGGAATAGAGCGCAACGACAGAATCGTTGCGACACTCAAGCGCCTGTCTCTGATTGACATAGCCTTTATCTGTTATCTCTCCGGCGTCCAGCGATGGGGGATCAGACAATACCATCAGGCGTTTCACCATTCTGGAGCTTCCACCTGCGGAGTGATTGAAGCTGCTCAGCCTGTCCGCAATATCGTGACCAAGCGCTTGCAAGGCATCTGCTCCGTGTTCCTTGGCATAATTCTGCACAGCCGTCGGGCTTGGCCAGGCGAGAGCCGCTAGAAACGGTTTGTCTTGACCGGCAATGACAAAGTCATGAACAAGCGGACTGCACGCTGTGACAAGGTCCGGCCTTAACGTGCCGACGGAAACCCATGTGCCGCTCGACAGCTTGAAATCTTCGGTAACGCGGCCATCAAATACGAGCCCTTGATCGGGATCATCGGGATTCACAAATTTTGCAGCGTCACCCAGCTTGTAGAAACCTTCCTCATCAAATGCTTCGGCATTCTTTTCCGGATCATCCCTATAACCCGGAGTTACCGATGGTCCTTTAACCCGGACTTCCAGCTTGTTGCCGTTCGGGACCAGTTTCAGCGTCGTACCCGGAACAGGAAGGCCGATAAGTCCGACGCGGTCCACTTCCCAATGGACCATTGTAATACCCTGGGTCTCGGTTGCCCCATACATGGTGGTTATCGGGATGCGTTTTCCTGTCTCGGCGATCGCAAGCACTTGCAGCCTGTCGTAGAGATCATCTGATAGAGTGGCGCCGCCATAGCCAAGCGAGCGCGCGCGCCGGAAGAAACAGGATCGCAGTTCATCGTCTGCCTCCATTGCATCAGCCAGCATCGCGAAGGCGACGGGTGCGGAGCCAAAGACGGTCGGCGATATCTCATACAAGTTCTTGATAGTCGTCTCGAACATCCCTGGAATCGGCTTACCCTCGTCCAGATACATCGTGCCGCCCGTCCAGATCGCTCCATTGAAAAAAATATTGCCGCCACTGATATGGCTCCACGGCATCCATTCAAGCGTGACCGGCGGTTGCCGCTCTTCACGCGTTTCACTACTTAATCCCTCTGTTCCGGCAAGAACGCTAGTCATCATTATCTGCGTTTGCGGGACACATTTCGGCATGCCCGTCGATCCCGAGGTAAAGAGATATTTACCAACCGCTTCAGGGGAGTGCGTAGCGAACCTGCGCTCCAGGGAATCATTCGGTTTGGTTTGCAATAATAGCTCGAAATCAACCGTTCCTGTGTCTGATCCGTCGCATGTTACGATTATCAATTCGGGATTTATCTCACGTAGTCGAGCGAGTGCGGGTGCGTGAAACTGGCCTTCCTTTGCGAAGACTATTTTTGGTCTGACTTTTTCAAAGCAATGGACAAGTTTCTCATGATCCTGTGACATGAGCGAATAGGCTGCGCTGACCGGAGCAATAGGGACATTCGCGGTGTAACAACCCAGCATCAGCAAGCCATGTTCGATCGAATTACCGGAGATAACCATGACGGCATCGTCCGTTCCCAGCCCTTTGTCGACAAGCCATTGTCCTATGGCATCTGCGGCCTTACGCGCTTCGCCATAGGTAACATTATGCCATGGACCATGTCCGGGTTCGCGTTGCAGCATGAATGGCCTGTCCGGATGCTCCTCGCTCCGTTCGCGCAGGATAGCCGCGAGATTGGATTTGACGGCAGCCGGTTCATATTTTGAACATAGAATGAAGCTGCCATCTGCCCGAGCCTCAACCTGTACTGCCGGAGGTTTCTGGGGAAGCGGACTAAAGGGTGGGGTGTTATTGCTCATTCAGATATCCCTGTCATTGGGCTGTTTCCAACGTGCTGCCGACAGCAACGGAGATCAAAAGCGAAACCGTACTGTCGCTCCATAGCTGGCGCTGCGGCCCGGAAAGCGCACTGCAGTATTTGCATTAGTTGCCGCCGATGACCAGTAATATGTATCCGTGATATTGCGACCCCAGACCGATGCTTCCCAAAGGCCGCCGCGATCATATATTGCAAGGCTGGCATTGAGTATGCCGTAACCGTCAATCTCCAGCGGTGCAAAATCCTCAATAGTGCTGGCCGTTGATGACTGGTAGCGTCCGTTAAGAATGGCACGCATGCCGAGCGTATCGCTGACCGGCGTATCATAGGACACAGTGGCCGATCCGGAAAATTCGGGGCTGTAGGGAAATTCAAAGCCATCGTAGTCGAACGTTCCGCCGCCTGCATCGATTCCTACATAACCCTCGATCTCGGTCTGTAGCCATGTGCCGGCGAGTGAGATCGTCAGTTCCTCTGTCGCAAACCAGGTCAAGTCGCCATCAAGGCCATAAGCACGGGAGTCCGGGATGTTGTCGAGCCGCAGCAATGTCGTGTAGATCGGATCGGCGAAATATACTGCCAGCTGCTTGTCTTTGTAATCGTAATAGAAAGCGCCAAGGTTGAGCTTGAGGCTGCGGTTGGCCAGCGCCAGTTTGGTGCCGATTTCATAGGCAGTGAGCTGTTCCTGCCGGGCGGGCCGGTTCTGCGTTGCGATATTGGCAGCATTGACCGGTGTCGAACCCGACTTGTAGCCACGCGAAGCTGAAGCGTAGAGCAACATGTCATCATTCGGTTCCCAGGTTAATGCACCGCGCCAGCCGACATTATCTTCCTTCAGCGTCGATTCCACGATTCCGAATGACAGCGTGTCGACATCGAACGTATTGCACTGGTTCTCCGCAATCGGATCGACAAGGGCACCATAAACCTGAAAGAAGAACGCGCGATTGAACAGGTTGACATTGGGCAGCATCGAACCGTTGAAATCGCGCGAGCAGCCGGCATAGTCCTGCGTATCCTTTGTATAGCGGACGCCAGTGGTGAGCGTGAGTTCTGGCGACAGTTCCCAATCCACACTCGCGAACAGGCTCCAGGTTTCGACATCGAATTCCGCCATGTCATGGTAAGTCCGGAACGAGGTCATCACATCGGCCGGTGTGTAGCCGAAGCTGTTGAACAGGTCGAAAATACTGGATCCGCCGAGCGATGCCTGCGGGGTGAGAATTGTCCCCCGGATGGCACCGACATTGGCATTCTCGCCGAGCAATGTCTGGTTGGTATCGAGCACCGTGTCGTTGGCATAATAGCCGCCGACTACCCATTCCGCCGGGCCTGTCGTGCCCTGAAAGCGCATTTCCTGCGAGATCGATTCAACCTCTCCCTGCGCGTGCTGGCTCAGGATTTCGTATGGTGCACCGCTCCAGTCATAGGTCGCGTCGCGGGTGACCTTGTTATAGCCGGTGAGCGAGATGAAACTGAGATCGGGTGTCAGATCGAACTGAAACATCGCGCGCAGTCCGTAGAAGTCACTATCTTCTTGGTTCGGTCGATCGATCCCCGTACCGCGACCGATATTGATCGCCCGTAATTCTTCAGGCTGCCAGTCAGCAGTATCACTGTTCCAGTTATTGGCATTGCCGGCGACGAAACCTGGAAGGCCTGGGGCATTGAACAGGCTGAATATTGTGCCGTTGGCCGGATCGGTATTGGGCGTGAAGCCGACCGCTTGCGCAGCCAGAGTGTCGGACTTGTTGATCCAGAAATTGCCTGACACCTCAATCCGCATATCGGGAACCGGCTCGGCAGCGATGGTTACACGCCCGCCATAACGGTGAACTTCGCCCAAGCTATCGTTGCGCGACACACTGTGTTGCCACCCATCCCAGCTATCTTCGGTGCGCCATGCAAATCGTACGCCGAGATTCTCGCCCAGCGGCACATTCAGGTGGCCTTCGCTATTGAGGGTTTTCTCACTACCGACATCTATGGCCACGCTGCCATTGAAATCGCCAAACTCGGGCTTGGCAGTGATAAAATTGACAAGACCGCCTGTGGTGTTGCGTCCGTAAAGCGTGCCTTGCGGCCCTTTCAGCACCTCGACACGTTCAAGGTCATAGACCGGACCGCTGTTCATGAAAGGATAGGCGAGGGCAACCTCGTCCTGATAGGTGCCTACGGTCGACGTGGCCGACAAGTTGATCGTGTTGAAACCGATGCCGCGCAACGTGTAAATCGGAATGCCCTGATAGCCGCGAGACACGCTCAGGCTTGGCACAATCAGTTGCAGATCTTCGGTCGAGTTTACTTGCAAGTTATCGAGTTGCTCTCCGGAGAATGCCTGGATCGCGAGCCCGACATCATCAATGGCCTCGGCCCGGCGGCTGGCGGTTACTATTATGATATTATCGCGTTGATCGGCATTCTCGGTCGTTTCTTGATTGCCAGGCTGCGCAAATGCCAAGGAAGCATGCGCTACTGTTGCCAATCCTGCTCCACACATCAGCATTCCGCGTACGAATATTGTTAGTGACATCTCAATCCTCTCCCCGATTATTTGTTATCAGTGTTGATAATTATCATATCTGATAGTAAAGGCAAGCACTATTGTCATAGGACGCACAATCTGTTCTGGTGGCGAAGAACTAGCGGATATCTAGCGATATCGTAACATGAGGAATATCCGATGCAGGCGGTCACACGCGACGAGAAAAGAAATATTCGCGAAGTGCTTCTGGATGCAGCGAGCGCCTTAATGCGCGAGCTTGATACTATAGACATCGGTATTCTTGATATCGCTGCCCGGGCCGAAGTTAATCACGGCATGATCCGCTACTATTTTGGTAGCAAGGAAGGGATGTTGATGGCTCTGCTGGACCGTGATGTGCAGCACGCAATCCGCCAGCTTGACAATTTATTTACCCTTGATGTCCCTCCGGTCGAACGGATGCGCATCCATCTCGCGGGGATCGTCGATACTTATTATCGGATACCCTATCTCAACCGTCTTATTCAGGCACTGGTGCGTGACGCCACGGCCGAACGCGTCCACCATATTGCAGAAGAATTGCTCAAGCCGATTGCCAATGCGCAGCGTAGAATCATTGAAGAAGGGATCGAAGCGGGCAAGTTTCGCAAGGTCGATCCTAAGCTTTTCTATTTCAACACCATCGGCGCGGCTGATGGCCTCTATTCCAATCGTTTTACACTTTCTGCCGTGTTCGGGGGCATGCCGGCGGCGGATGATGAATTGCACGAACGCTATAAGGAGCAGACGGTCGATACTCTTTTGTCAGGATTGCTCGCCTGAATTATCAGACTTGATAATTAATGAAGAATATGGCTAATGATAGTTTATGGACCTGCAATTTGATGATCAGCAAATATTATTAGCCCAATCGCTGGAACGCTTTCTTGAGAAGCGACTACCGTTTGAAACGCGCGTGAAACAGCGCGCAGAAAACAGCTTTCTTACATTCTGGAAGCAAATGAACGACGAGTTGGGGATTGCAGCAGCGGGGCTTGGCGAAGATGTCGAAGGATATGGCGGAGGGGCGGAGGCTGAAATGATCGTGGCGGGTGAATTGGGTAGAGCGCTCGCGGTTACTCCTTATGTCGACTCTCTCGTTCTTTCTGCTTCCTTGCTCTATGATCTGGGCAAAAAGGATCTCGTCCGTTTGATTGCGAAACAAAATGCGCTGATTGTCACTGCCATCGAAGAAGAACAAACGCGCGGGAATATCGAACACATTCAGTGTGGGGCACGGCAGATCGAAAACGGCTGGAAACTGAACGGCAAAAAACTGACAGTAAATTTTGCCGCTAATGCCGATATCATATTGATTCCGGCGCGCCTTACTGACGGCGAGCTTGCTCTGTTTTCCGTTGGGCAGGAGGAAATACGTGGCGCGATCAAACCGTTTCGTCTGATCGATGAGACACCATCCGCTGACCTGATCCTCGACGATCTGGAAATCCCGGCTGACGCCTTGCTTGCAAAAGGAAGCGCGGTTTCCAGTGCTTTGCAAAAAGCTGTAAATCGTGCGATCGCCGCGCTTTGTGCGGAGGGAGCGGCTGCGGCTCAAGTCATGCTTGATGACACTGTCTCTTATACTCGCGACCGTCAACAATTCGGCGTTTCGATTAGTTCTTTTCAGGCGCTGCAACACAGGATGGTCGACATGTTTCTTAAGGTGGAGGAACTTTCGGCGGCCTCGCTACTCGCTACGGTGAAAGTCGGTAATGACGCGGCGGTTTCGGCGGCCAAAGCAACTCTGTCGGAAGGATTGAGACTTGTCGGCCAGGAGGCGATCCAGCTTCACGGGGCGATGGGTCTGACCGAGGAATTGCGTGTCGGCCATTATTTCAAACGTGCGATGGTGCTAGAGAACCGGCTCGGCAATGCAGATTATCATGTTTCGCGCTATCGACAATTTTCCTGAATGTCTCAGCAGGAAACATAGCTCAAAGCCCGAGCACATGCTTAGCCAGAATATTGCGCTGTATCTCGTTGGACCCGGCATAGATAGAACCGGCTCTCTCGTTGAGATATTGCAAGGGGGCAACCGCTTGCCATGTCGCTCCCGAGACATATTCGTCCTCTGGCGCTGTATAATCCGGAATTGCCGCACCGGGGCGTGTCGGGTGCGGCTGGAACACTGTCCCCGATGGCCCGGCAGCTTCCAGTGCAAGTTCGGTGAGATGCTGGGCCAGTTCGGTGCCCATAATTTTCATTAGTGAAGACATCGCTCCGACACTCTCGCCTTTCCCGGCGGATGACAACAATCGCAATTCCATCACTTCCAATATGTCGACGCGTATTCTGGCTCGCGCCAGTTTGTGCGCAAATATGGGGTCATCAATTAGCTTTCCTTCACCTTTTGCGATGGTGCTGGCTTGCTCTTCAATATCCGAAACACGGATCTTCAGACCGGCTGAATAAGCTGATCCGCCACGTTCAAACTCTAGTAAATATTTAGCGACCCGCCATCCTGCATCGACTTCGCCGATAACATTGTTGCGCGAAACGCGAACATCCGCGAAGAATATCTGGTTTTGCACGGTTTCACCGGACAACATCGTGATCGGATGAACGGTGACGCCGTCCTGATCCATCGGCACCAGAATGAATGTTATTCCTTCCTGTCGACGTCCGGTATTTTTGGTGCGAACAAGGCAGAATATCCAGTTTGCCTCCTGTGCATGCGTGGTCCAGATCTTTGATCCGCTGAGTAGAAAATCCTCGCCATTGGGAACGGCGCTCATCTGCAGTGCTGCAAGGTCAGATCCTGCATTTGGTTCGGAATAGCCCTGACAGAAAAAAACGTCTCCCGACAAAATCCGGGGCAAGAAAAAGTCTTGCTGTTCCGCTGTACCGAAAGCGGCGATTACATGTGCCACCATATGGATACCCATGGGCGACAAGGAGGGCGCGCGCGCCCTGGCTCTCTCACAAGCAAAAATATAATGCTGGGCGGCTGTCCAGTCCTTTCCGCCATGTTCGATTGGCCAGTGCGGGGCAGCCAGACCATTTCGATGCAGTCTTTCCTGCCAGGCCATCGAAGCCTTGTGGTCCGGATATACACTCGTCGCATAGCGGTCAGCCTCGCGAATATCGTCAGTCAGTTCCTGTTCAAGGACCGCACGGATCTCTTCGGCAAACGCCTTCTCTTCTTGCGACCATTCGAGGTTCATAATTTCATCCCGTTGCAATTTATTATCAAGACTGATAACAGTTCCTTCAGAAAGGTCAAATCCGGATGAACAAATACACCGCAATTGCTACTTCCTCGAAAGGCCCTCGTGTCGATTTTAGCAAACCTGCTGGCGAGGAAGCCTTTTGCTCTCCGGATTCGGTCCAATGGAGAATTTTCAAAAACCCTGTGGCTCTAGCCATCGGCGGGGTCGCAGCGGTGCTGCTGGAATTTGCAGATGCACGCATACGTTCCGGCGTTTGGGATCACTCGGTTTATCCAACCGATCCCATCGGGCGTTCACAGCGTACAGGTATGGTTGCCATGATCGGCGTTTACGGTCCGAAAAGCGTAGCTCGGCAAGTCATCGGAGGTGTAAACCGGATGCACGCCAAGGTTTCCGGGGAAACGCCTTCAGGAGAGACCTATACCGCACTGGACCCGGAATTGCTCAACTGGGTATTTGCCACCGCACAATATGGTTTCCTTACTGCCTATGATCGCTTCGTCCATCGGTTAGACGAGTCTGAAAAGCGACGCTTCTGGCAGGAAGGTCGTCCCATTGCCGATCTTTATGGCGTTACCGAACTGCCCGGTTCGGAAGCCGAGTTTCTCGCAATGATGGAGAAACTGGCTCCGCGTTTTGAACCGCATTCAATCAATCTTGAATTCCTGGAAATTATTCAGTCGGGACGCGCCGCGCCATCTGTTCCGAAATTCCTGCATCGATCGTTGGCCCGGGCAGCAGTCGCCATCCTGCCGCTATCTGTGCGTCAACGCCTGCAACTGGGTAAGGAATGGGACATGGGATTGCGTGATACACTTCTTGTCAAGGCTATGGGAAAGATTGCCGATAGGAAAATGGACCGCCATTCCCCCGCGTGGCTGGCTGCTGAACGGCTCGGTCTTGCGGGAGATACTGCGTGGCGAAAAGCTGTTGTTTCGCCTGATATAGGGTAATTTTCGTCTCCGCCCATCTGCTATGATTTTTTAAGACTTTCCGCGTCGTTATCATCATTATGTTCAGCGCCGGTTTCTTCCTTCTCTTCGGCTTCATCATCGATCAGCACGCGCTGTGCCGCGCCGTCCAGGTCATCGAACTGGCCGTTACGCATCGCCCAGAAGAAAAAACCAAGTCCGACCACTCCCATGAGAAGTGCGACCGGAATCAGGATGGCCAGTCCGCTCATATAATCTGACGGGTCATTTTGCAGCACCGTTAAGGCGCAGCGCGTTTCCGACCACGATCAGGGATGATAGCGACATCGCAATCGCAGCGATTAACGGTGTTACCATACCGGTCAGTGCCAAAGGAACTGCTATAATATTATAGCAGATGGCTAATCCGAAATTCTGGCGAACAATTTGCATCGTGCGCCGGGCAGTCTGAACCGCGAGCGCGACTGGCAGGAAGGAATCGCTGGTGAATACCACGTCGGCGGCTTGCTGGCCGACATCGCTGGCGGATCCCGGAGCGATAGACACATGGGCTGCGGCCAGTGCGGGTCCATCGTTCAAGCCATCTCCGACCATCAGCACCTTGTGGCCCTTGGCGTGAAGCCGGGCGATAGTGTCCAGTTTATCCTGCGGACTGGCCCCGGCCTGCGCGGTCAGGCCGATCGCACTGGCCGTTCTCGCAACCGACGCGCTGTTGTCACCTGATATGATCGTGCCGGACAGACCAAGGGCTTTCAGTCGTTCCAGCGCTTGCGGCACATCTGGCCGGATTTCATCTTCCAGTTGGATATCGACAGGTTCTTTGCCGATCATAAGCTGGCAGGAAAGATAGCCTTCCGATTTGACCGGTTTGCCCAGCGCGACCGCTACGCCGTCCCAGCGTCCGGACATGCCCATTCCGGGCACTTCTTCCAGACCGTCGAGTTGGACCGGCGCTATATCTTGAGCCAGCAGTGCAGCGCGTATGCCCTTGCTCACTGGGTGTTTGCTCGCCTGTGCCAGTGCAAGAGCCACCTGTTTTTGAGCCAAGGTTAAATGATCCAGGTCGACGGGAACAGGACGCCCCAAAGTCAAAGTCCCGGTTTTGTCGAACAGCGCGCAGTCCGCTTCGGAAAGCCGTTCGAGTGCGCTGCCATCTTTGATCATAACGCCCTTGCGCAGCAGCGCACCGGAAGCGACGACCTGCGCCGCTGGTACTGCAAGTCCCAAGGCACAGGGGCAAGTGATAATCAGCACCGCAACCGAAATCAGCAGCGACTGATGCCAGCCCGCGCCCATGAACATCCAGAACACAAAGGCAAACAGCGCCAGACTGTGCACGGCCGGGGCATAAAGCCGGGCCGCCTTGTCCGCAATTCGCACATAAAATGAACGGTGTTGTCCCGCGTCATCCATCAGACGCGCAATATCGGACAGGCTGGTATCTTCCCCCGTTGCCGTAATCCTGACGGTTACTGGTGCGCTCATGTTAAGCGTTCCGGCCAGCACGAGATCCCCCGCTCCCTTGGGCTGAGGTTCGCTCTCTCCGGTCATCAGGGAAAAGTCAAAATTGCTCGTGCCGCTCTCTATCACGCCGTCGGCAGCCAGGTTATCACCAGCCGCAACTACCATCCGCATGTCGGGGCGAAGTTCCTTGACAGCAAGCCATCTGGTTGTGCCATCTTCATTCAGAACCATCGCGCCCGGTGCCGTTTGTTTGAGCAATGCAGCAATACCGGCGCGCGCACGGTCGCGCATCATGCCATCCAGCACCCGCCCCGCAAGCAGGAAAAACAGCAACATGACAACGCTTTCAAAATAGGCATGCGCGCCGCTTGTCATGGTTTCATAAATGCTCAGGCCAGTCGCGATGGTGATACCGATCGTGATCGGCACATCCATATTGGTGCGGCCATGACGAAGGGCGGTAAAGGCGGAACTGAAAAACGGACGGCCAGAGTAAAAGAATACTGGTATGGCGATCAAAGCAGATAGCCAGTGGAACAGATCGCGTGTCGCGCCCATTGCGCCGGACCAGACACTGACCGACAGCAACATGATGTTCATCATGCCAAAGCCGGCCACGGCAAGTGCACGGAGCAGCTTGTCCGTTTCGCCAGTTTGCTCCGAAAGCGTGTTATCTGCTAAGATTTGTGCTTCAAAGCCCAAGCGTTCAAGCTTCGCTTTGATAGCGTCTGCACGCAGCGTTGGCAGGTGGGAGACAACCACCTGTTTGGTAGAGAAATTGACTCTCGCTGACAGAATATCCGTCTCGGCAGAAAGGCCATTTTCGATTTTGGAAATACACCCGGCGCAGCGGATAGCGGGGACAGCAAAACGCGAGACGTCGGCTTTTGTGCCTTGCTCTTTCAAAGAGTCAAAGTCAGTGATGGCGTTCAAAATATGTCCCGTGCCAGCGCCATTTCTTTGTCGCCGTGCGTAATCAGAATTCTTAGTTTCCACCGGCCTTCTGGCAGAGTATCGCTGCTGATGTAGGCTCCAGCACTGTCTGGCACAAAACGGAGTTCGACCGGCTCGGTTCGTCCTACCGGATGCAAAGCCGTCGCTGTGATTTCTGCCCCTTGAAGAGCTGCCTCGTCGGCACCCAGAACTGTCATCGCCACTTTACCATCATGGCGAGCAATCTTAGCGACGGTCCAGCCATGGGCAGCCTGTTCGCGGGCCTTGTCCAGCCATTTGTTATATTTCTGGCTGGCTACATAGCTGTTATCGACAACGGTGCCGCCAAAGGTCGAGACCGCAAAGCTCGCCATCAACAGGTTAACCGCGACCACGACTCCGAAAAAGGAAACGATGATCGCAGTGGCATGATAGCCAGTAAACTTCTTGGGCTGGGCAGGTTGTGGTTTCATCCGTCATTCCTTGGCCGTTCGAAAATGGCTTCTTCGCTGTCTTGTGCAGTCCGGTCATCGCTGGCTTGAACAGTAAAGAAAAACTCTTCCCTTTCGGCTCCTTTCCCCGGAGCTGCAACGAACAGTCTTACCTTGCCTACACTGTCAGCAGGGATATTGACCGTAACGGCACTACCGGCCGTCTCCCGTGATCCGGTTCCCGACCATAGCACGCCTTGATCAAGGCCCGACATGGAAACTTCCATTGTGCGCGGGCGACTTTCCATATTGCGGATTTTCACGTCATAGCTGTTACGTATGGCGCCATCGGACAACTGCACATAGATTGGGTTTCGGTCCGCCTGCGCCGAAATATCCACTCTTAAGCGGTTTCCGAGCACAAACAGCATTCCCAAACCGATACCGACCCAGACCGCAAAATAAGCAATCGTTCTTGGCCGCAACAGGTTTTTCCATGCCGGAACTGTCGGTTGACCGGCACGCTCCCTATCGGCGTCGTCATAGGTGATATAATCAATCAAGCCGCGCGGCCGATCAATTTTCTCCATCACCTGGTCACAGGCATCGATGCAGAGCGCGCATGTGATACAGCCAATTTGTGGTCCTTCACGGATATCGATCCCCGTCGGGCAAACCTGAACGCATTGAAGGCAATCTATGCAATCGCCGAAATTCTCCGGATCATTCTTAACCTGCTTCAGGCTTCCGCGTGGTTCACCGCGCCATTCCTTATATGTCACGATCAACGAATTTTCGTCCATCATGGTAGACTGGATACGCGGCCACGGGCACATGTAGATACAGAATTGCTCCCGCAGGAACCCGCCCAGAATGAAGGTGGTCGCGGTTAATATACCTACCGTCGCATAGGCAACAAATGGCGCTTCACCGGATATAAACTGGCGCGCAAGAGCAGGCGCATCGGCAAAGTAGAATATCCATGCACCCCCCGTAGCAAAGGCGATAATCAGCCAGATCGACCATTTGGAAAGCCTGCGGATAATCTTGTTTGCCGTCCACGGTGCCTTTTGCAATCGCACCTGTGCGTTATGGTCACCATCAATCCAGCGTTCGATATGCTGATAAACGTCGGTCCAGACGGTTTGAGGGCAAGCATATCCGCACCACGCGCGTCCCACAGCAGAGGTCACCAGGAAAAGCCCGACCCCGGCCATGACCAGCAGGCCGGCGACATAATAAAATTCGTGCGGCCAGATTTCGATACCAAACATGTAGAAGCGCCGGCCAGCCAGATCGACCAGCACCGCCTGATCGGGGGCATAAGGCCCGCGATCCCACCTTATCCACGGTGTGATATAATATATTCCAAGGGTAATCGCCATGACGACCCATTTTAATCGGCGGTAATATCCATTCACCGCTTTCGGAAAAACAGGTTTCCGCTTTTCAAAAAGTTTGCGTTTATCTTGGGTGATTTCAGAAACGCTCATCACCCTCAACCTGTCCAGTTTCTATTTTTTCCACTGTGTCTTCCATCACGTCTTCCAAGGCAGGCAAGCTCTCACCGCCGCCTAGGGAATGAACATAAGCCGCAAGCATCCGGATCGTTGCCGGATCAAGCCGGTGGCCCCAACGCGGCATAACACCGTTCCGGCTGTTCGTTATGGTATATTTCAACGAGTCACGGTCCAGACCATATAGGCTGATCGAATCCCTTAGATTGGGCGCGCCCTGAGTGCGGTCGCCTTCGCCCTGCGGTCCGTGGCAGACTGTGCAGTTGGTTTCAAACAGGGCAGCGCCGCGTGTTGCCGAAGCACTGTTCTTTTCCTGATTGGCAATAACCCGCACAAAGCTGACCAGATCGTCAACTTCGCGTGGCTGTAAAATACCGTCGCGACCAAAGGCAGGCATTTGTGAAAAGCGCGTTTCATCATGATCCGGATTACGAATTCCGTGGATCAGGGTATATTCAATCGCCTTCAGATCGCCGCCCCAAAGCCAGTCATCATCATTCAGATTCGGATAGCCTTTTGATCCTGCGGCGCCAGATCCGTGGCACTGCACACAGTGAACCTTGAACGCAGAGCTGCCACCCTCGATGGCTTGTTGCATAAGTTCGGGGCTGCCCTGAAGCTTGCCAATATCAATGGTGATAAGTGCTTGCCGGATGGGCTCCAGTTCGACTTCCCTGGCCGACATCTCTTTTGCAAGCTCGCCTCTGCTGCTCCAGCCCAGAACACCTTCGGTGGCCGAGTTGATCATCGGCCATGCCGGATACAGGATGACATATATAATGGCCCAGACGATCGAGGCATAAAGCGCCAACAACCACCAACGCGGCATCGGGGTGTCGAGTTCTTCGATGCCATCCCATTCATGACCAACGGTCTGAGTACCGGTTAGTTCATCAATACGCCTTTTGTCAGTCATTTTTGCCATCCTCTTCATGGCTGTCATCAAAGATCATATTAGCGGCTTCTTTATGATCCCGGTTCGCGCCGGGGCGAAAGGTCCAGCCAATGAATGTCAGGAAGACCAGGCTCATGAAAACCAACCCCCAGCTATCGGCAAAATGCCGCAATTCGTCATAGCTCATCGCGGTTGCTCCAGCGGTTCGCCCATTTCGAAATCGACCAGCGTGCCCAACATCTGGAGATAGGCAACAAGCGCATCCATCTCTGTAAGCCTGTCGGGATTACCGTCAAAATCACGGATTTGCGCCTTGGGATAGCGTTTCTGCAATTCGGCAGGGCTGGCCATGGAATCAGCCTGTGTTGCGAGATCCTCATTCGCTTTTTCGATCGCTTCCTCGGTATAAGGCACGCCGAGCCGGGCCATCGCCCGCAAATGTGCGCTCATATCCCCATGATCCAGATCCCGGTCAGCCAGAAAAGCATAAGGTGGCATGATCGATTCCGGCACCACGGCGCGCGGGTCGATCATATGCTGCACATGCCACTCATCCGAATAGCGTCCGCCGACACGGGCAAGATCAGGCCCCGTGCGTTTCGAGCCCCATTGGAACGGCCTGTCATACATGGATTCTGCGGCCAGCGAATAGTGGCCATAGCGTTCCACTTCATCCCGGAACGGACGGATCATCTGGCTGTGACAGTTGTAGCAGCCCTCACGGACATAAATATTCCGTCCGGCCAGTTCCAGCGGCGTATAAGGCCGCACCCCGTCCACTTCCTCGATCGTATTGTCGATCCAGAAGAGCGGGGCGATCTCCACTATCCCGCCAATAGCAACAGCGATAAAGGAAAAGACAGCCAGCAAGGTGACATTACGTTCAATCTTGTTGTGGCCCTGAGCAAGTTTTGACATGTTCTCGCCCTCCTATTCCGCTGGCTCGGCCGCAACAGGCCGGTTTGCGACGGTAGCAGCAGGTGCCACAATGGGCTTGTCTGCTTCCGGATTGTGGGGTGTTTCGGTCATCGGTTTCTCTTCACGCTGATGTCCGGCAATCGTCATCCAGACATTATAGACCATCACTGCGCCGCCTGCGAGATAGAGCAGGCCGCCAGCCGCTCTGATCAAATATAGCGGCTCCATCGCGGTAACAACTTCGATAAAGGCATATACCAGATAGCCATCATCGCCATATTCGCGCCACATCAGGCCCTGCATAATCCCGGCGACCCATAGAGCCGACGCATATAAAACAATGCCAACGGTCGCGAGCCAGAAATGCCAGTTGACCATACGCAGAGAATAGAGCCGTTCCTTAGCCCACAGACGCGGGACAAGATAATAGACTGCGGCAAAGGTAATCATGCCATTCCAGCCCAGCGCGCCGGCATGAACATGCCCGACCGTCCATTCGGTATAGTGCGAAAGCGAGTTGACCGCCTTGATCGACAGCATCGGCCCTTCAAAGGTAGCCATGCCGTAAAACGCAAGGGCAAGAACCATCATCCGGATGATCGGATCGGTGCGGATTTTGTCCCAGGCCCCGTTCAGGGTCATCAGGCCGTTAATCATCCCGCCCCAGCTCGGCATCCACAATACGATCGAAAACACCATGCCAAGCGTCTGCGCCCAGTCTGGCAGCGCTGTGTAATGAAGGTGATGCGGTCCGGCCCAGATATACAGGAATATCAGGGACCAGAAGTGGATGATTGACAAGCGATAGCTGTAAATCGGTCGCTCTGCCTGTTTCGGCACGAAATAATACATCATCGCAAGGAATGGCACTGTCAGGAAAAATGCCACCGCATTATGCCCGTACCACCACTGGGTCAGTGCATCCTGAACTCCGGCAAAAGCGCTATAGCTTTTTGCACCCAAAAGGCTCACCGGCATCGTCAGGCCATTGACCACATGCAACATGGCAATGGTCAGGATGAAACTGAGATAAAACCAGTTGGCGACGTAAATGTGCGGTTCCGTCCGCTTCACCAGCGTACCGATGAAGACAATCGCATAAACGATCCAGACAATCGTAAGCCACAGGTCAACATACCATTCCGGCTCGGCATATTCCTTGGACTGCGTGATGCCGAGTACATATCCGGTTGCCGCCAGCACAATGAATAGCTGATAGCCCCAGAAAACAAAGCGGGCGAGGCCAGGGAAGGCCAACCTCGCCCTGCAAGTGCGCTGCACGACATAATAAGACGTCGCGATCAACGCGTTGCCTCCGAAAGCAAAAATCACCGCAGAGGTATGCAGCGGGCGAAGCCGCCCGAATGTCGTATATTCCAAACCAAAGTTCAGCACTGGAAAAATAAGTTGCAAGGCAATGAACAAACCGACCGAAAAGCCAACAATGCCCCAGAAAATCGTTGCAATTACACCCCACCGGATCGGGTCATCATCATAAACCCCAGGGTCCGCAGGCGCCCTTAATATGCCGCGTCCGATCGCCGCATAATCAGCTTTACTGATCGTTACCCAAAGCACGACAGCAGCCGCTAGAGCGATAATTCCCATATGCACAGCAAAGCCGGAGTCGACCGCCAGGACCATCGCAATAAATGCAAAGAAAACTACGGCCAGCCATCCGCCAACCTTCAACAAAAGTGTATCCATAATGCCTTTCCCTGTTAGGGTAGGTCGCAGAACCATCCCTCAGCATCGCGTCAAGTGCAGAAAATAACCATCAGCCGCATTGATCTATATCAACGTTGCCAGAAGTTCCTAGAGCCTATCAGCCCTTAAATCCGCCGTTCAGCTTTATTGATGACGTTCGGGTAGCTCTGGGTTTGACTGCGCGGATAGAGCATGTCGACCGCAACACGGATAAAATCAAAGTGAGGAAAGGCCGCGAGCGGCAAGGATGGTGGTTCCTGATCGCGCATTGCAGTTTGAAAAGACAGGACAATTTGACGAATGGCAGAAATCCGGAAATAAAACCGCACTCTGACAATTTCACACTTTCCCTCTCATTGTCAGAGAATATTGGAGCGCGGATTTAGAGGTCACTGCCATAACCGGCGGCGCTGTTATGCACCGCCGGTTGGCAGGAATTTACATTTAGAAGCTGGCACCAAGCGTGATGCCATAGGTGCGTGGTTCATTATATGCCCCGAAATTGGCTCCAAGGAATGTTCCCTGGAACGTCCGGGTCGTCTCCTTGGTCAGGTTTTTACCCCAGATCGTGAGGTCAAATCTCTCGGCAATATTATCAAACATGATGCGGGCATCGACAAAATGTGCCGGGTCGCGCAATTCTGGTCCGAGATTGCTATCGTCGTCAAAAATCTTGCTCGAGTAGATATAATCCATCGCGACTGTCATGTTTATGGTGTCGGTTAACACTGTTTCGAACGATGGGCTGACTGTTAACTTGTGCCTTGGCGTTTTGGGAAGCCGATTACCGGTAAAATCATCCCCTTCCGTCACGAAGTCGGTATATTCGGCATGAGTATAGGCATAGCTCCCAGCAAGCGAGAAGCCGCCAAATAGCCGGGCATTTAACTGACTTTCAAAGCCTTTGATTTCAGCTTCACCGGCATTTGAAGTATTGGTGGCGCCTGTGTCTTGATCAAGAGATTTGACCTGAAGATCGGTATAATCCAGGAAAAAGAGAGTATTGTTCCAGATTAAATCGCCATCAAAGAAACGGCTTTTGTGGCCGACTTCATATTGCGTTGCTTTTTCGGGATCAAAGGGGTCCATCGCTTCCAGTGCTGTTGCAGGAATTTCCTGAAAGCCACCGCTTTTGAACCCGCGCGAAACAGTCGCATAGACCATATGATCTGGGGTGATCTGATAGGTCAGTCCGCCGCGCCAGGTCACAGCATCAAAACTTGCCTTTGCTGAAATATCGAAAAACTCCTCGCCGCGCAGGGGAGCAATGCTATCCAGATTGTCGACTTCATACGCCTTTTTATCCTTGGTATAGCGTATACCGCCCAAGACTGAGAATTGGTCACTGATGGGAACTGTCACATCACCAAATACCGCCACACTGTCTAGCGTCGAATGTTGATTGTAAGTCTCTTCCAAAGTA
>JADMKQ010000139.1 GCA_015478735.1 Sphingorhabdus sp.
GGTAAGCATCTCGATCGCAATGCCTGGTGATGTGTGAATTTCGTTACGAATTTCCTGATTTTTTATACGAACACCCTCAAGGCACGGGCCAATTTCGATTACAGCCGATCCGGCGTGTTCCATCGCTTCACCCATGCCGGGGCGAGCCAAGTCACTGGCGTCGGCAATGATGACAGGGAGATCAAGATCGGCCACATCTGCGAACAGTTTTACATCCGGCAAGATCGGGTTGAGCGTAACAAGACATCTGTCGGATGAAAGCACTGCAACAATCGCAGCAATATGGCCGGGGCGGTTACGAAGCATGACTCCAATACGGGCATCAACAGGTAAATCCATTGATAGCAACGCTGCTTCTATTGCCTGGACAACATCCGCAATCTGACGCCAGCTATAATCGATCCCGTTGAACTCGATTTCTGTCCGAGCGGGGTCAATTGCCATTATCGCGCGCAACTTTTCAGTCATAAGAGCCATTAGAGAGATAGCCCTCCACTGGCTTCGATTACCTGCCCCGTTACCCAGCGCGCATCGTCGCCAACTAACATCATTACCGCTCCTGCAATATCCTCAGGCTCGCCGAGCCGGCCCATTGGCGTGTGTTTTGCTGTTGCTTCATCCCAACCCGGTTTTTCCCGAAGCGATGTGATGAAATCGGTAGCCACCGCCCCGGGAGCGATGCAATTACAAGTGATGTTTCGTTTGGCGACAGAAAGCGCAGTAGAATAGGTCAGGCTTTGGATCGCTCGCTTGGTCATCGCATAGCCAGCGGCAACGGGCTGACCCACTTTACCGGACATAGACCCGATATTCACGATCCGCCCATGGTCACGCATGCGCGAAAGCGCCGCCTGAATCACAAAATGCGGCCCTTTCATATTTACGGCAATTAAATGGTCATACAGATCTTCTTCAATAGCTTGAAGCGAACCATCACGGCCAGCGTGACCGACCCCGGCATTATTGATCAGGATATCCAGATTTGGAGCACCTCCAAAGACTTTGTCACATGCCGCAAACATCCGATCTATATCTGTTAACGATGAGACGTCTGCCTGTACGGTGAATGCGCGGCCGCCGTTTGAGATAATCTCTTCAGCCAAGGACTGTGCGGCCGCTTCGTTGTTGGTGTAATTGATAGCGACATGCGCTTTCGCTGCGGCGAGTCGCCGCACAACAGCAGCACCGATGCCACGTGATCCGCCGGTCACTAATGCGGTCTTTCCTGTGTGCATCTCTATTATCTCCTAAGAATATTGTTGAGACATAATTGACTTAGTTATATAACTGAAGCAAGGATTATATCCAATAATGAAATCGGAGGCTGATCACCAGAATGCTCAAAGACGGTTTTCCGAGAGCAGGATTAATCTTCAACAATGGCTTGAAATTCAGCCTCCAGCCAATGGCGCAATTCCGGTTGAACCTCATCCGCGAACGGCGGAAGCGGCAACTGGTCGCGATAGGTGAGGAAGCCGGTAGAAATAATCATGAAACGGGCGGCACGCGCTTCGGCCTCTTTACTACCAAACCAGATGCTAAACGGGATGAAGATACGTTCATGGAGCAAGCGGAGCGCAATCCCTCTGGCATTGCTATCAGCAACAGCGCCAAGCAGGATAGGAAGCGGATTGACACGGCCGGGCGTCGAGAGAATGAAATTAGCGACCACCTGCTCCCCGAAATTCTTTCTATTCAACTCGGTAACAGCGCGCGCATCAAGTACCTTCTCAAGCACTGCTTCAAACAATTTAAGCTTACCGCCAAAATACCGGCTGACCAAAGCCTGGTTAACCCCAGCACTGTCGGTAATGTCGCGCACTCCGGTTTCGACGAAGCCCTTCTTTGCGAAAATTTGCTGCCCGGCATGAAGAATAGCGTCTCGCGTTCTATCCGCATCACGTGTTTTGCTTTTGGTTTCCGGCGCTTCTGTAGGCATAATTTTCTCCATCTTGACACTATGTAAACGTGTGTTTACTTCAATGCAACAGGAGATGGATATGACTGATTCGCAAGTAAGAGCGCCAGTTTTTGAGTTTGATTATATTGCAGACGAAGGCTTGTTGGCGGACTGCCATGAACGCTATTGGGAATTGAAGGATACCGCGCCACCGGTATTCTGGACCAATGCACATGGCGGACACTGGATGTGTAACACTGCTGCATCGGTGACGACGGTTCTGCGTCATCCAGAGATTTTTTCGAGCAGGTTCCTATCTATACCTCCCAATCCCGATCAACCAAGAATGATACCGGAATCGCTCGATCCGCCGGAACATCGTCCTTACCGGCAAATGCTGCGTCCGTTTTTTGAATCCAAAGCGATTGCGCCATTGGAAACAAGAGTCGTTGAATGGACTGATCAATTGCTCTCCGAAACTGCAGCTCAGGGACAATGCGAATTTGTTTCCTCCGTCGCATCACGTCTTCCGGTCGCTGTGTTTATGGAACTGTTCGGATTTCCAATGGAAAGCTTCGACGAATTTCGCAGCCTTGTGACGACCTTTTTCAGCGTTCGTGCCGCACCGGAAGAACGGGCCGCCTTGGCACAGGAAATTATGGGTCATCTCGCACAGCTTATCCAGTCACGCATGGCGGAACCAAAGGATGACATGATATCAAAGATCATCGTGTCAGAAATTGACGGACGGAAACTGGAGTTCGACGAATTGATGTCGATCGGATTTCTCATGTTCCTTGCAGGGCTCGACACAGTAACCAATGCCATGAGCTTTGGCATGCGTCATTTGGCGCATGATGAAAAGCTGCGCCAACGCGCGATTGATGACCCCTCTATCATCCCCGACATGGTCGAGGAATTACTACGGCGCTATGCATTTGTCGCTACGCCCCGCTACATCATCCAGGACACCGAACTGGAGGGGGCACAATTAAAAGCGGGCGACTGTATTTTGGCACCTCTGCCTCTGATCGGTTGGGATGAAAAGTTGAACGAGGATCCCAAAAACGTTTCTGTCGAGCGCCAATTTTACCGCCATGCGGCATTTGGTTCCGGCATTCATACATGCCTTGGCCTCCACCTCGCTCGTATGGAGCTTATCGTCTTTTACCGGGCTTGGTTCAGCCGCATCGGTCATTTCCAGCAAATCGAGAAGGGCGATGAAAGTTGCCGTGGTGGTAGTGTTATGGCCCTCGAACATTTGCATCTGAAATGGG
>JADMKQ010000140.1 GCA_015478735.1 Sphingorhabdus sp.
AAATTTCAAAGAAATATCAGCGATTTGAAATAAAAAAGGCGCACCGTTATTCGCGGCGCGCCTTATGATTGAATTTGGCTATATTCCGCCGTTACACGTCCGCATCATGGGCAGCGCGAATCACGGATCGGGGCTTCAGACGCCCTGGTTTTCCAACTGCCGTCCGGCGCCTGGTATTTCTCACCCGGAACTGTCCGCATGATAAGATTGCATCCAGAAGTGAAAGCAAATTGCTCTACCGTCGAATTGGTTTCCTGCGCCTTGCGTGTGTACGCAGCCTTACGTTTGATATTGAGATCATCGACCAGAGCTTTGACCGCTGCGTTCGGTGATGTCACATGGCCCAGATAACCATCGGGCTTTTCGCCAATCGCACCGGAAGCGCGTGCAGCTTCATAAGCAGGGTCGCGCTGAGCCAGAACAGGCGTTGCCACAATTGCGGTCAAAGCAAGTCCGCCAACTATGGCGGCCGCTTTATGTTTTCTAATAAATTCAAACATCTCAGAAAATCTCCGATTCACTATCAATCAAATTCTTTGCATCACCGTCCAACCGATACACGACCTCTTGTTTTATGTTGATATTCAGGTTGATCACGATGGGTTTATCCGGCGCAGAAACCTGCACGCATCCGGCCAGAACAGCACTTAAGCCCAAGGCAAAAACCGATATCAGGCTGCTTGCATCATTACATCTCATACTCGCTCGAATCGCACTTCGTGGACGATCCGTCAATTGACTTATCTTATTGACCATTATCGCTTTCCCCCGGCTGAACGGATGGTTCATCATCATTCTTCATCTTTCAGAATTTTCGCGGCCTCCGTGGCTCGCTCTTCCTGCGCCCGCAATAAAGCTGGCAAGTTTCGTCCAACTAGCAACTCCGGCTCGTAATAGGATTTAACGCTGCTCAACAGCTGCATGAAGGGAGCCTGGATACGGACATTGAACTGCAAGGGGAGTTTCGCCACCTGATTTGTAATAAAATTCTTGCTGGCTCCCGCACCTTGCTGGATTCCCGAAAACTTCACTTCAGTGATCATTTCGCCGTCAATGGCACCGTCCATGCCGATGGTTAACTGTTCATATTGCAGCGACTTCAAAGCATTAAAGGCAAAGTTAGCGTAAGTTCCTACGTCTTTATAGGTAAGCTCACCCACATAGGCCAGAGATCCTCCGCCTTCACGCGCGACAAGATAACCGCCCACAATCCGACCACCTTCCTGATCAAAGACCATCGGCAATTTGCCATCAAATATGCCTGTCGCGTTCAGATTTTCAAATTCAAACTGGCTAAGGACCTGCGCTGCATCGACGCCGACAACTGTGAACTCAAGCCGCCTTTCTACATCTTCTGCCAAATCTATGATTGTAGGCTCCAGATACAGCATTCCTCCAGCAAATGGCCACTGACCGCCTTCGATCTGCATTTTATAGTCGGGCAACAGGCGATAGAACATTTGTCCATTATACGCAGCAACGCCGGGGTTTATCTCCTGCATCTGCACATATTGTCCGGGTCCGGTCTCCAGTCCCAGCAAATCGGTGAAAGAGATTTCACCTGATAATCCTGTGACTGGGCCAAAGGCGGCTGCAAAATTGGTCGAGTCTGTCCGGAAAGTACCCGTGCTACGAACCCCGCCTTCCTCGCCGCCCCAATTGATGCGCCCTATACCGGTCACCGTGCCTTCAACATTAGCGATTACACCCAATAGCACTGGTGTGAGCAGCTCAGGCTGGAATTGTCTGTCAAAGATCAGCCCGCCAACATCAATCACAGCTTCTCCGGAACTATCATCAAATATGTGTACGATATCAACATTCGCCACCTGACGCCCGGTTGTTGGCTCTTGTAACAATCCTGTGGCGGATATTTGGCCACCTGCAAATTTCAGCGCAACATTCCTGCCAATCAGCGGACGGAACCGCTCAACCTGCTGCTCATCGCGCACTCGCAACTGTGCATCTGCCAGAAACGCCCCGTCAACATATCGCCAATCGCCCTCAATATCGTTCATGAGCAAAGGAACGTTCACGATTTTCCCTTCACCACCAGAGATTGTTCCGCTGAGAGTTGGGCCAAAAACGGCATTTATCCGGTCCATATCAAACCAGGTCAAGCTTTCGGCAGTCCCCAATCGTATGGAAACATTCTGTGCCGAAGCACCATTCTTCATCGAAAAACTAAGGCCGCCGCTGGAAATCACCATCGGAGTTTCCCCAAGCCTGCCAGTCAGATTAAAAGATGGAGCGTTTGCCGCGATGTTCATCCCCGCGCCAGAGCCGGAAACAATACCGCGTCCCCCCCCCGGGCAGAGCCGCGTGCGGGTCGGTCCAGCAATAAAGTTAGAAATGCGAAGGCTCGTAAATTGCAGATCGACACATTTGCGAAATAGGATGAAGTTGCCTTTCTCGCCAACATAGCCGCTAACAGGAACTTGCAACCCAGTGACCTGACCATCGGCAAGAGGACCGGTCAGGAGAAAGCGACCATCAAAATTGGTTCCCCCTTGCGCTGCCGGTGCAAAAGCGAGTCTAGGAATGATAAGGCTGGCCGAACCGGCCCGGTAAGCCGCCATTTGGACATTGCCATCGAACCCACGAGATAAGCTGCCGTCGTTCAGGTTTATAATCGCATCCGGGAAACCGCCGCCATTTAGCACTAGATTGCCTTCGGCCAGCATTTTTACATCATTACGGGCAAAGAGCAAAAAGACCGGATCATCCAGTTCTAGCCTGGCACCCGAACGGGACCGGGCATTCATCTCATTGATTGCCAGTCTTGTCTCGTTCGCGACCAAGTCAAAACGGACGTCGCCAGAAATATTAAGGTCGCGGCCTGCTTGACGCATGGCGCTGGCAAGCTTTTCTGCTAGCGGCCCAACAGGCGTTCCATTAGTCGAGGTTGCCAGACCGGTAGTCTGCTGCATTAAATTACTGGATAGTCGGGCAGAGCGGATTTCCGGCTGCCCGTCAAACCGGGCAGTTACAGGATCGGCCCCATAGCCAATCTGGAACGTTCCATCCAAACGTCCGCTGACGGCGCTGCCATAAGGCGAATTCAATGCTCCGCTAGCGAGATTAATATCGCCGCTACTACCTTTTAGGTCGCCCTTAAAACCGATGGTGGACT
>JADMKQ010000141.1 GCA_015478735.1 Sphingorhabdus sp.
CGGCGCATGTTCGGCGACATAAATGGCCGCCCCGCCATATTCCCCGCCAAGCGCCAGCCCCTGAAGGACGCGGAGCAATATCACGATGATCGGGGCGGCAATGCCAATCGATGTTGCAGAAGGCGTGAGCCCCACCCCTGCCGTGGCGATGCCCATCAATGTTACGGTAACGAGAAACGTATATTTCCGTCCCAGCTTGTCCCCAAGATAGCCGAATAAAATGGCGCCTAATGGCCGAAAGCCAAAGCCTACCGCGAACCCGGCCCAGACGAGCAGGATTTGCAAAGTCTCGTTTCCGCTGGGAAAGAAAGTCTGGCCAATTATCGCGGCAAGCGTGCCGTATATGAAAAAATCATACCATTCGAAAATCGTACCCGCGGATGATGCTGCTATGACAAGGCGTATTTCCTTTTTGGTAGGCTCCCGTGCCGCAGACCTACCGGATACATTGCCAGATACTATAACAGCGTCACTCGCCATCGCTTCCCCTTCCCCCTAAGCAAGCCCCGCTCATTGAGAGCGGTTAGTTCTTCTTATTCCAGCTCCAATATAACAGCATCAACAGCCAGACTATCGCCTTGCTCTGCGGACACGGATTTCACAATCCCGTTTTTCTCGGCACGCAGGATATTTTCCATCTTCATGGCTTCGACAACGGCCAGTGGCTGCCCTTCTTCCACGGCATCGCCCTCTTTAACATGGAGCGCCACCAGCAAGCCCGGCATCGGACAGAGCAGATATTTGGAAAGATCCGGCGGGATTTTTTCGATCATGTGCACGGTGTGCTTCGCGACATGGCTTGGCAATACCTGCGCCTTATGGGTCGCGCCATAGGTGTTCAGATTGAATCCGCTCGTGGTTTTTGCAATTTTCACCGACAGGGGTTCATCACCGATGCTGGCGAGGATCAGGCTGTCACCCGGCGTATAAGCCAGAGACAGTTCAACTTCCTGACCATCGACTAGAATTTCATCTTCGGAAACCGTAACCTGCTGGACATTATCGCCAATTCTGACCTGCCAGTCTGACGGCGGCTGCAACCGCTGACCCAGTTGATTATCAACCCGGCGCGCACGATCGGCATGGGCGGTGGCTGCAAAGGCAGCAATGGCAGCCAGATTACGAAGCAAGTCTTCCGAAGCCGGAGCACCTTCAAAACCTTCGGGATATTCCTCAGCAATGAAGTTGGTCGTGATATTGCCTGCGCGGAAACGCTCGTGCTGCATCAGCGCCGACAAGAAGTCGATATTATGCCCTGGTCCCTTGATCTCGAAACGGTTCAGTGCATCAATCTGCCGGTCAATCGCTTCGATACGGGTGTCGCCATAGGTAATCAGCTTGGCAATCATCGGATCGTAAAAGATCGAAACCTCGCCGCCTTCGGTCACACCGTCGTCGATCCGGATGCCATCCTCGGCTTCTGGCGGGTTATATTGTACCAACCGGCCCGTTGATGGCAGGAAGTTCCGGTAAGGGTCCTCTGCATAAACGCGGTTTTCGATCGCCCATCCGGTCAGCTTCACTTCGTCCTGCGTCAGTGGCAACTTCTCGCCATAAGCAACGCGGATCATCTGCTCGACCAGATCAAGGCCAGTGATATATTCGGTGACAGGATGCTCAACCTGAAGCCGGGTATTCATTTCAAGGAAGTAGAAGCTCTTGTCCGCCCCGACGATCAGTTCGACCGTTCCGGCGCTGTAATAGCCAACGGCCTGTGACAGGGCGACAGCCTGTTCGCCCATTTTCTTGCGCATTTCCTCATCAACAAAGGGAGACGGCGCTTCTTCAACAACTTTTTGATGGCGGCGCTGGATCGAACATTCGCGCTCGCCCAGATAGATCACATTGCCATGCTTATCGCCGAGTATCTGGATTTCGATATGGCGTGGCTGCTCGATAAATTTCTCGATAAACACGCGGTCATCGCCAAAGCTGGCAAGTCCTTCGCGCTTGGTGGCATCAAAGCCTTCGCGCACGTCTTTTTCCGACCATGCAAGCCGCATACCTTTACCGCCGCCGCCTGCGCTGGCTTTCATCATCACGGGATAGCCGATTTCCGTGGCAATCCTTACAGCATGTTCGGTGTCATCAATCTCTCCGATATGGCCGGGAACGACGCTGACACCGGCTTTTTCGGCCAGTTTTTTGGATTCAATCTTGTCGCCCATCGCGGCAATAGCGTTCGGTGGCGGCCCGATGAAGGCGATATTATTCTTGGCCAGTTCTTCCGCAAAGCTGGTGCGCTCGGAAAGAAAGCCATAGCCGGGGTGCACCGCTTCTGCGCCGGTTTCTTTACAGGCTGCGATGATTTTATCGGCAATCAGATAGGATTCAGCCGCAGGGGAAGGCCCGATATGCACTGCTTCATCCGCCATCTGGACATGGGGCGCGCGTGCATCGGCATCGGAATAAACCGCTACTGTCTTGATGCCCATTTTCTGCGCGGTCCGGATAACCCGGCAAGCAATTTCACCGCGGTTGGCGATTAGAATCTTTTTAAACATGTTTACTCAGCAGCCTCTAATTGGTCTGTTAATCGGTCATTTCTCGGAGCTTCTGCCTGCATCGGGGTGAGGCCCAGTTTTTCAAACATTGCCTTGTCGGCATCATCACCGGCATTTCCGGTTGTCAGCAGCTTGTCGCCGGTGAAAATGCTGTTCGCACCCGCCATGAAGCAAAGCGCCTGCGTGCTTTCCGACATGGATTCCCGCCCGGCGGACAGGCGCACCATGGATGCGGGCATGGTAATCCGTGCGACCGCAATCGTGCGGACAAACTCAATGTCGTCAATTTTCGCTAGCGGTGTATCGGCCAGCATGTCGCCAAGCACCGTGCCTTTCACCGGCACCAACGCATTGACCGGCACACTTTCGGGATGTTTTGGCAATGTAGCCAGCGCATGAATGAAGCCAACACGGTCTTCTCGTGTCTCGCCCATGCCGACAATCCCGCCGGAGCAGACGTTGATCCCGCTGCTGCGAACATTTTCCAGCGTTTCGAGCCGATCATCAAATGTCCGGGTCGTGATGACCTTTTCATAATGTTCGGGCGATGTGTCTATGTTGTGATTATAATAATCCAGCCCTGCTTCAGATAGCATAGCGGCCTGCTCTTTGGTCAACATGCCCAGCGTCATACAGGTTTCCATGCCCATCTGGCGCACGCCTTTGACCATTTCAATAATCGCGGGCATGTCGCGATCCTTGGGATTGCGCCACGCTGCGCCCATGCAAAAGCGGGATGAGCCCTGATCTTTTGCTTGCGCTGCGGTCTGGAGAACCGAGCGGACATCGAGGAGCTTTTCAGCCTTCAGACCACTTTCCGCGTGAGCAGACTGGTTACAATAGCCGCAGTCTTCCGGGCATCCGCCGGTCTTGATCGACAGCAGGGTCGAAAGCTGGACCTGCCCCGGTGTGTGATGCTGACGGTGGATCGTAGCCGCCTGAAACACCAGTTCGTCAAAAGGCAGGTTGAACAGGTCCGCTATTTCTTCGCGGGTCCAATTCTGCCGGACGTCAGGGGATTCAACAGGTGAACCGTCTGTTTCGTTCAAACTCATTCGGAATCTTCCCCGTTTTTAGGCGGCATGTTGTGGCCGAGCAGACGCAATATATCGGCGGCACATTCGACGATATTGCTTCCCGGTCCGTAGATTCCGACGACGCCGGATTTGCGAAGGAAATCATAGTCCTGCGGAGGAATAACGCCGCCCGCAAAAACTTTAATATCGCTGCGCCCTGCGTCCCGAAGCAACTGGATCAATTCAGGGATCAGGGTTTTGTGACCGGCGGCAAGGCTGGAAGCGCCCACGGCATCGACATTTTCAGCCAGAGCCAGATCGCGTGCTTCACCGGGGGTCTGGAACAGTGGTCCTGATACCACTTCAAAGCCCATATCGGTAAAGGCGCTGGATACGACATTGGCGCCGCGGTCGTGTCCGTCCTGCCCCATTTTGGCGACAAGGATTTTGGGCTTGCGGCCAAGGCGCTGCGAAACAGCATCGACGCCATCCACCACCAGCGCATATTGCGGATTCCCTTCATAGGCCGCGCCGTAAATGCCCTTTACCGGTGTAGGCTGCGTTGCATAGCGGCCAAAGGCAGCTTCCATCGCATCGGATATTTCGCCCAGAGAAGCACGTTTGCGCGCTGCGTCCACAGCCAGGGCGAGCATGTTGCCATTGCCCTTGGCACCTTCGGTAATCGCTTTCAAAGCAGCCTGGCAGGCATCTTCGTCACGTTCTTTGCGCATCTTGTCCAACCGGGCAATCTGACCCTGACGGACTTTCGCATTGTCGATGTCCAGCGTTTCCAGCGGGTCTTCGTTCTCGCGGACATATTTATTCACGCCGACGATGACATCTTCGCCCTTATCGACACGCGCCTGACGCCCGGCAGCGGCTTCCTCGATCATCCCCTTCGGCCAGCCATCGGCTACAGCCTTGGCCATTCCGCCTTCGGCATCAACCCGTTCGATAATTTCCCAGGCCTTTTCAACTAGCTCTTCGGTCAGTGCTTCGACATAATAGCTGCCGCCCAGTGGATCGACGACTTTGGTAATGCCGGCTTCTTCCTGCAACACGATCTGCGTGTTCCGCGCGATACGGGCAGAAAAGTCAGTAGGCAAAGCAATGGCTTCATCCAGCGCGTTGGTGTGGAGCGACTGGGTTCCGCCCAATGTCGCAGCCATCGCCTCGATCGTGGTGCGGATGACGTTGTTATAAGGGTCCTGCTCGGTCAGAGACACGCCCGAAGTCTGGCAGTGGGTGCGAAGCATTTTCGAGCGTTCGGATTTCGCGCCCAGGTCGGTCATGACCCGGTGCCACAAAGTCCGCGCCGCACGCAGCTTGGCAACTTCCATGAAGAAGTTCATGCCGATGCCGAAAAAGAAGCTCAGCCGTCCGGCAAAGGCGTCAATATCAAGGCCGGTCGCCATCGCTTGCTTGGCATATTCACGGCCATCGGCAATGGTGAATGCCAGTTCCTGAACCGCCGTCGCGCCAGCTTCGTGCATGTGATAACCGCTGATCGAAATGCTGTTAAACTGCGGCATGTGCTCCGACGTATAGGCGATGATGTCGGAAATTATCCGCATCGACGGAGCAGGCGGATAGATATAGGTGTTGCGCACCATGAATTCTTTAAGAATATCATTCTGGATCGTGCCGGCCAGCTGGTCTTGCGAAACGCCCTGCTCTTCTGCAGCAACGATATAGAATGCCAGACACGGAATAACCGCGCCGTTCATGGTCATGGAAACCGACATGGTATCGAGCGGAATACCGTCGAACAGGATTTTCATGTCCTCGATACTGTCGATCGCCACACCGGCCTTGCCCACATCACCGACCACACGGGGGTGGTCGCTGTCATAGCCGCGGTGGGTTGCGAGGTCGAATGCGACCGAAAGTCCCTTCTGGCCCGCCGCCAGATTTCGACGATAGAAGGCATTGGATTCTTCTGCTGTCGAGAAACCGGCATATTGACGGATCGTCCACGGACGCCCCGCATACATGCTGGCCTTCACACCGCGCGTAAAGGGACCAAAGCCGGGAAGGCCCGGATCAATGCCCTTTTCGCTGACATCTTCCGCCGTATAAAGTGGTTTTACGGCAATGCCTTCGGGTGTTTCCCAAGTCAGATCACGCCCTTTGACCTCTTTATCAGCAAGCGCTTTCCAGTCTTCTATCGTCGATTTAGCAGTCATTATTCGCCTTTAAACTCCGCTTTCCGTTTTTGAAGGAAAGCGATTGCGCCTTCCCGTGCATCTTCACTGTCGCCAGCGACTCGTTGTCCTTCGGCTTCCTTGAACAGGGCCGAAGCATAGTCGCTTTCCAGCGCCGCAGCCAGATTTTGGCGCATCACGCCCAAAGCCACTGTCGGACCGCCAGCAAGCCGCTTGGCGAGCGTTAGAGCTTCATCCATCAACGCATCATCTTCGACACATTTATAGACCATACCCCAGTCAGCAGCTTTCTCGCCGGAGACTTTTTCGCCCAGCAACATCATTTCGGTTGCTCTGGCCTTGCCAACCAGACGGGTCAACATCCAGCTTGCTCCGCCATCGGGAACCAGGCCGATATTTACAAAAGCCTGAAGGAAATAGCCGGACTTGCCAACAACCGCAAAGTCGCTCGCCAAGGCGATGGAGGCGCCGACACCGGCTGCCGCGCCATTGACGGCGGTAATGGTCGGAATATCCAGCTTGGAAAGCTTCAGCATCAGCGGGTTGTAATGCTTGATCAGCGAGGAATAAGCCGCCTGCCCGCCGGATACGGCACTTTGGCCGCCCTTGGCTTGCAAGTCGGCACCGGCGCAAAATGCGCGGCCTTCTCCGGTAATGATAAGCGCGCGAGCATCTTCGAGCTTGTCCAGCGCATCGATAATCTCATCGGCCATGTCCAAAGAACAGGCATTCATCCGTGATGGCTGGTTAAGCGTGATCGTCGCTACCTGATCGGCAATCTCTAGTTTGATATTCTCGTACGTCATTGTTACTCTCCTTGATGCCCCGGAATGTGCGATCGTTATCGATCAATGGTCCTTTGGCGTTTCCATAATTTCGGTTAACATCCCGCCCATATCCTTGGGATGCACAAAAAAGATAAGCGTTCCATGCGCACCGATGCGCGGTTCGCCCAGAACGCGCTTGCCCATGGCTTCAAACTCTGCCTTTGCAGCGTGAATATCGGGAACCTCGAAACAGACATGATGCTGTCTGCCAAGAGGATTTTTGGCCAGAAACCCGTGAATAGGACTATCTTCGCCCAGCGGTTCAATCAGTTCGATCTGGGAGCCTTCTGTGCCGTTAGCGCCCGGCGTATCAACGAAGCAGACCTTCACGCCCTGCGCCGGCAGGTCAAACGGATCATGGATTTTCGTTGCACCCATAACATCGCGCCAATGGGCAATGCTTTCCGGAATGGACGGGGTGACGACACCGATATGGTTTAATCTGCCAAGTTTCATTTCATTCTTTCCCATGTTTCTCGAATAGCCACCGGTCGCAAGGCTTAGTGCGCGGCTCCATGTGGCATGATTTTATGAACAATCGGCGCAAGGATCGAGCCGATGACGACACCCAATATAGCGCTCAACAATGCAAAGATGGTCCAGTCCAGAACTCCGGCCATAGCTTGCGGCGCAATTGCGGTGATGGGATGCGCGGCGGCTTCTATCAAATGCTCCGGACCATGCCAGCCCAGCGCCGCCGCATTATGCACGAGCAAACCGCCGCCCACCCATGCCATCGCAACCGTTCCGACAATTGATATAGTAGAAAGCAGCTTTGGCATGAAGGCCACCAGCCCGCGTCCAAAGGAAGAGACAAAGCCCTCATGCGTCTGCGCCAGATGCAGGCCGACATCATCCATCTTCACGATAATCGCGACAACGCCGTAAACCACAACAGTGATAATGATGCCGATCAGCGCAAGGATTATCGCCTGCTGCCACCATACTTCGCCGGTAACTTCCGACAGAGCAATCGCCATAATTTCCGCGGATAATATCAGGTCGGTGCGAATTGCGCCCGACACCATTTTATCTTCCTGACCCTCACCTTCGATCAGGGCCGGGGCATCTTGTTTATTCGTTTCATCGATCTTCAGCAGCTCAAGAACTTTTTCAGCCGCTTCATAGGACAGGAACAAACCGCCGATGATCAAAATGCCGGGGATAAGAAACGACGCAAATTGTCCCAGCAGCACAGCCGCCGGGAGCAGGATCAACAATTTATTCTTGATCGACCCTCTGGCAATCCGTGCAATGATCGGCAGTTCACGCGCAGGGCTGAACCCTGTAACATAGCTTGGCGTCACCGCCGCGTCGTCAATAACCACGCCTGCGGTTTTCGCCCCTGCGCGCGATGCCGCAACGCCTATATCATCGACCGATGTAGCCGCGACTTTCGCAGCCGCACCAATATCGTCAACCGAAGCGGCTGCGACCTTGGCAATGGCTGCCACGTCATCCAGAAGGGCTACTAATCCTGATGGCATGTTCTATGATCTACAACGGTATATTGTCATGCTTTTTCCACGGGTTTTCGAGCTGCTTGTTCCGCAGCTTCCGTAAACCCAGCGATACACGCCGGCGCGTTGCGTGTGGCATGATGACCTCGTCGATAAAGCCTTTCTGTGCAGCAACAAACGGATTGGCAAAGCGGTCTTCATATTCCTTGGTCTGAACAGCAATCTCTTCCTCGGTCTTGCCGCGGAAAATAATCTCGACCGCGCCTTTTGCGCCCATCACGGCGATCTCGGCAGTCGGCCACGCATAGTTCAAATCGCCGCGCAAATGCTTGGACGCCATCACGTCATAGGCACCGCCATAGGCTTTGCGGGTAATGATCGTGATCTTGGGAACCGTTGCTTCGGCATAGGCGAACAGCAGTTTCGCGCCGTGCTTGATAATGCCGTTATGTTCCTGGGACGTGCCGGGCAAAAATCCGGGAACGTCGACCAGCGTGATAATCGGGATATTGAACGCATCGCAGTAGCGCACGAAACGTGCCGCTTTTTTGGATGCGTTGATGTCAAGGCAACCCGCCAGCACCATCGGTTGGTTCGCGACGACGCCTATGGTCTGGCCTTCTACGCGGCCAAATCCGCAGATAATATTTGCCGCATGAGCAGGCTGGATTTCAAAAAAGTCGCCTTCGTCAACCATTTTGCGGATGACTTCGTGCATATCATAAGGCTGGTTGGCGTTCGCGGGGATCAGCGTATCGAGACTGTCTTCAAGACGGTCCCACGGATCAGCCGTTGGCCGTTCCGGCACAGCTTCGCGGTTGCTAAGCGGCATAAAGTCGATGAAATCACGAGCGGCCAGCAATGCCTCAATGTCATTTTCATACGCCACGTCAGCAACGCTGGTCTTGGTCGTATGGGTGACCGCGCCGCCCAGATCTTCCTGCGTCACGATTTCGTTGGTCACGGTTTTTACCACGTCCGGTCCGGTGACAAACATATAGCTGCTGTCCTTCACCATGAAGATGAAGTCTGTCATCGCCGGTGAATAAACCGCGCCGCCCGCACATGGCCCCATGATCAGGCTGAGCTGCGGAATGACACCACTGGCCAGAACATTGCGCTGGAAAACATCAGCATAGCCGCCAAGCGATGCCACGCCTTCCTGAATCCGCGCCCCGCCGCTGTCGTTAATACCGATAACCGGCGCGCCGACCTTCATTGCGTTATCAAGCACCTTACAGATTTTCTCTGCATGACGTTCCGACAGCGAGCCGCCAAAGACGGTGAAGTCCTGACTGAATACATAGACCAGACGGCCATTGATCGTGCCAGAGCCGGTAACAACACCGTCACCCGGTATTTTCGTTTCCGCCATGCCAAAGTCGATGCAGTTATGCTCGACATAAGTATCAATCTCTTCAAACGATCCTTCGTCGAGCAACACTTCGATCCGTTCCCGCGCGGTCAGCTTTCCTCTGGCGTGCTGTGCGTCGATCCGCCTTTGTCCTCCGCCTAGATGAGCCTCCGCCCGTTTGGCTTCGAGTTGCTCGATGATCGTCTGCATGTATCCTCCAAGGTGACTGGATAGTGGTTAGGTTCGCAAGTCCCTTGCCAATGGAGCGAGCAAAGTGCAATCGTCAATATAAATTAATTGCCCAATTAAGTTTATTTTGAAACCACCCTGGGAAATACCAAAGTCGTAGCGTCAAGCAGTGTCACCATGGAAAGCACAAACACCTGTCACTACCGCGCAGGAGGGAATCCAGCTACCTATACCTCTCAGAACAAAAGCTGGATCCCCGCCTTCGCGAGGATGACGGGGATAGCGCGAAGCTGCCCCTACAGTCTTACTTCAACAGCACCAGTTCCTCGGCCATGCTTGGGTGCAGAGCCACTGTATCGTCAAACGCCTGCTTGGTCAGACCAGCTTTCACCGCAACCGCAGCTGCTTGCAGGATTTCGGGTGCATCCGGGCCAATCATGTGAAGTCCCAGGATTTTTCCGCTCGTTGCTTCCACGATCATTTTATAGAGGCTGCGCTCCGCACGGTCGGCGAAAACATTACGCATGGCGCGGAAATCCGACGAATATATCTTGATATTGCCATATTTCATCCGTGCTTCACCCTCGGTCATGCCAACCGATGCGATCGGGGGCTGCGAAAATACAGCCGACGGGATGCAGTTATAATCAACGGTTTTGGGCGTATCGTTGAACACGGTTTCCGCAAAGGCCTGCCCCTCGCGTATCGCAACGGGGGTCAGTTGCACCCGGTCCGTCACGTCACCGACAGCATAAATGCTATCGACATTGGTCCGGCTATATTCGTTAACCTTGATCGCGCCATAGTCATTCATCTCTACGCCGACATTTTCCAGTCCCAGCCCGTCGGTTTTCGGGCGGCGTCCAGTGGCGGCCAGAACGACATCGGCGCGCACCGGATCATCACCATTCATATAAACGTCGAAAGCACCATCTTCGCGCTTTTCGATTTTATCAAAGGTGCAGTTAAATTTGAAGTTTATTCCCTTGAGCGTGGAAATCTGGATCAAGCGGTCGCGCAGGCTTTCGTCATAGCCGCGCAGGATAACGTCACTCCGATTGACGAGGAAAACTTCGCTGCCCAGACCGTTGAATATTCCGGCAAATTCATTGGCAATATATCCGCCGCCAGAGATGATTATCGTCTCGGGCAGTTTTTCCAGATGGAACATCTCGTTGGATGTCATCATGTGCTCGCTGCCCGGAAACTCGGGCACATCTGGCCAGGCTCCAACTGCCACAAGAATATATTTCGCGGTGACCGTCTTGCCGCTTGTCAGCTTTATTTCGTGCGGGCCCACAATCTCTGCGCGTTCCAGGATGATTTCGACATCATGGTTCTTGAGCGTTTCGGTATAGGCATTATTCAGCCGGTCCACGTCCGACAAAATATGGTCGCGCAGTTTGATCCAGTCGAACTTGGCATTTTCCCAGGTCCAGCCAAAATTCTTACCATCTTCCAGCTCTTCGGAAAAATGTGAACCATAGACCAGCATCTTTTTGGGGACGCAGCCGCGAATGACGCAGGTTCCGCCGACACGATATTCTTCTGCAACCGCCACTTTGGCACCATAAGAAGCGGATACCCTTGCAGCTCTTACGCCGCCCGATCCTGCACCAATGACAAACAGGTCATAATCATATTCAGCCATTTATTTCATTCCTTGATTGCTCAGGCAGTGAATGCCCGGCTCTTTAATATTTCGGTCGACGGGTCCATCATTGTCCCGCCGCCTGCCAAAAGCGCATTGGCCGTCTCTTTACCCAATTCCACACCAAACTGGTCAAACGGGTTGATGCCCAAAAGCATCGCGTTGACGAAGGTCCGGTGTTCGTAAAAAGCGATAAGTGCGCCTAGCTTTCGTCCGTCCAGATCATCTAATAATATGGTGACCGACGGTTTGTCTCCCGGATAATTTCGATTACCGTCATCGGATGTTTGACCTGCCATCAAAGCCGCCGCCTGTGCGAAGCAATTGAGCAACAGGCCCCGGTGATGTTCCTCTGACAAAGAGTGACCCGGCTCTTTAACGGCCAGAAATTCGGTCGGCACCAGATGGGTGCCCTGATGGAGAAGCTGGAACACCGCGTGCTGGGCATCGGTTCCTACCCCGCCCCAGATGATCGGGCTGCTATGACGGCCCAGCGGTTTGCCTTCTGATGTGACCGACTTGCCGTTACTTTCCATTTCCAGTTGCTGTAAATAGACGGGTAACAAGCGCAGCCGCTCGTCATAGGCAAAGACCGCGCGTGTTTCGCACCCACGCGCCTGACTATAATATTGGTCGCAGAAAGCCGCGATGACGGGAATATTCTCGTGCAATGGCGCGCTTTGAAAATGCCGGTCCATTTCAGCAGCCCCGGCCAACAGATCGTCAAAAACCTCGATACCGAGTGTCAGCGCCGCAATAAACCCGATGGAGGACCACAAAGAATAACGCCCGCCCACAGTCTCGGCAAAGGGCAGGATGCGGCTTTCGTCTATGCCCCATTCCAGCGCTTTTTCGGGATTTGCAGTTAAAGCCACGACCTTACCAAAAGGATCGGTGACCCCCTGCTCTCTCATCCAGCCCAGAACAGAAGAAGCATTCAGGAATGTTTCGGCAGTGGTAAAGCTTTTGGAGGCAATGACGATCAGCGTTTTGTCAGCGTCAAAACGCTCCAGCACAGGTTCCAGCGCACAGCCGTCGATATTCGAGATAACCGCCGTTTCATATTTCTCGTCACCAAGCTTCAGCGCTTCCAGCAAAAGCTCCGGTCCCAACGCAGAACCACCGATGCCGAGGTGGATGATATATTCAATCTCGCCCAGAGCGCCTGCATCAATGGCGTGAACCAGAGCCTGCATGCGGCTGCGTAACAAGCGCGCGTGGTGGACGCTCGTCTCGTCGCCAATACCCCGCTCCGCTGTATGTTCGGCGGCGCGGCCTTCGCTGGTGTTGATGATCGCGCCGGTGGTGAGCGCCTCGATCTTTCCGGCCAGATCCCTGGCGCGCGCAAGATCCGTGAATTTTTCCAGCAGATCACTGTCCATATGTGTCTTGGAAAAATCAAAATATATACCGGACTGTTCAAAACTCAGCCGTTCTACCCGGTCAGGATTGGTGTCAAATAACGCCTTTATCGGCGATGCAGGATGGGTTTCTATCGCATTCCAGTGATCCAAAGCAGATTCTTTCCTGTTTTATATTATGCTCTACTTGCGCCATATTCCGTGCATAGCTCTATCTTGCGTCTATCCTGTGAACAAGGTCGAATCACTGGAAATCGCCGATAAATACTGTCACTTGACCGCACGCACCAATATAAGCAAAGGGGCGCGATGAAGAAGAAAACTGCACCGCGGTCCGAAACTGCCGATTTCATTATATTTCTCGTAAAACTGGCGTTCTTCGTCCTGATTTTGCGTAGCTTCATAGTGTCGCCGTTCAACATCCCGTCTGAATCCATGCAGCCACGCCTGATGGTGGGGGATTATCTGCTCGTCGCGAAATGGCCTTATGGATTTTCCCAATATAGCCTGCCGTTCAGTATTCCGCTGATCCCCGGCAGGATATTGGCCAACGAACCGGAGCGCGGAGACGTGGTGGTGTTCAAGGCCCCGCCAAGCGCGAAGGATGACTATATCAAGCGTGTAATCGGTCTGCCCGGCGATATCATAAAGGTCACAAACGGCGTTGTATCGCTGAATGGCACCCCGCTGGAACGCAAGAAAGTCGAAGATTATACCCATCTCGTTTCGCCAAACAGCGATTGCTTTGCCGAATATTATGAAACGACGAACGAGAATGGCGAACGCATTTGCCGCTATCCCCAGTTTGAAGAAACGCTGCCTAATGGTAGAAGCTACATGACACTGGATGTTATTGACGGCTCTGCAGGTGACAATACGGAAACTTTCGTCGTGCCCGACGGACATATGTTCATGATGGGCGATAACCGCGACCGCAGCGCTGACAGCCGCTTCCCGGCTGAGGAAGGCAAAGCAATCGGTATGGTCCCGCAGGAATATCTGGTCGGCCGCGCACTTGTTTCTGTTTTCTCTACCGACGGATCGGTCGAGATGCTCAAACCGTGGACATGGTTTACCGCCGCCCGCTGGGACCGGATAGGAGATGGTTTTGAGTAAACCGGCATTCCTCCCCTGGCTCACCGATCTTGTCGGGAAAGAACCGGGCGACCAGTCGCTTTATACGCGCGCCTTTACGCATGGCAGCTTTGGCGGCGGGGATTACCAGCGGCTTGAATTTCTGGGCGACCGTGTGCTTGGCTTCACGATTGCAGCGCGCCTTTACGAGCTGTTCCCCGACGAGCCGGAGGGCAAGTTGTCGCAGCGGTTGAACAGTCTTGTGTCCGGCAGAATATGCGCTGAAATCGCGCGCGAGATCGGCATTTCCGAGCATTTACGCCTCGGCAAACAGGCCCGCGATGATGGCGCGCGGCAAAGTGTCAAGGTTCTGGGCGATGTCATGGAATCCCTGATCGGTGCGATATATCTCGATCACGATATGGAGGCCGCGAGGCAGTTCATCCTGACAAACTGGGAAAGCCGCATTTCGGGCATGGAAAAAGACATCCGCCACCCCAAATCCGCACTACAGGAATGGGCCGCTGCGCAAAACCGCAAGATGCCGGTCTATGAACTGGTGGAAAAATCCGGCCCGCACCACGATCTGCGCTTCACTGTCAAAGTCAGTATTCATAATGTCGGTGAAGTCGAAGCAACCGCATCCTCCATTCAAACCGCAGAAACAAACGCCGCGAAACTCTTTTTGGAAAAGCATACATGACCCAGGAAACCAGCCCCCCGAAATGTGGACCAAAATGTGGAGTAGTGGCTCTGATCGGCGCGCCCAATGCGGGAAAATCGACGCTGATTAACGCGCTTGTCGGCCAGAAAGTAGCGATTACCAGCTCCAAACCGCAAACCACACGGACCCGCTTGCTGGGCATTGCGATCAAGGACGAAGCGCAGTTGTTGCTGGTCGACACGCCCGGCATTTTCGAGCCGCGCCGCCGCCTTGACCGGGCGATGGTGTCCGCTGCATGGGACGGCGCAGAAGATGCCGATGTCATCATTTTCCTCGTCGATGCGCGCACTGGCCTTGGCGAGAAAGTCACGTCGATTGTCGAGCGCATAAAGCACCGGCAAGAGAAGACCATATTGGTGCTCAACAAGGTCGATATTGCCGCCAAGGACAAATTGCTGAACCACGCGTCAAAGCTGAATGATCTGTCGGTTTTCGACGAGACATTTTTCATCAGTGCGAAAACCGGTGACGGGCTTGACGAACTGAAAGACTATCTGGTCGCTGCCATTCCGGAAGGCCCGTGGCATTTCCCCGAAGATCAGGTTTCCGACGCCAGCGAACGGATTTTGGCCGCAGAAATTACCCGCGAACAAGTCTTCCGCCAGCTTCACGCCGAACTACCCTATGCGACCGCGATTGCGATGGAACAATATAAGGAACGCCCCGACGGGTCGATCGAGATTCACCAGCAAATACTGGTCGAAAAAGCCAGCCAGCGCGCCATCATCCTTGGCAAGGGCGGGCATCAGATAAAGGAAATCGGCGCCAAAGCGCGCGCCGAACTATCCGAAATACTCGGCAAGAAAGTCCACCTCTACCTCCACGTCAAAGTCAGCGCGAACTGGGACGAGGACAAGAGCCTGTATCAGGACATGGGTTTGGACTGGGTTAAGTAGAGCGCGTTCAGCTAGGCATCGTTTCAGGACGCAGATACCTAATCATATGCGGAATGTAGTCGACCTTGCCGAGCTCGACCTTGTTGCTGCGCAATATTGCATAAGCGGTCATGATGTGGAAATAAAACTGCCCCAACGTCCAGTCACGCGCATATTGATCCGCAGTCAGGTCGAAAATCATCCCGTTCGGAAGCTCATGCGCAATCGTATCTTCCGTGTTCTTATCAAGAGCGTCGGCTGAGAGCTCCTCCAGCAGCGCAATTGCCTCGTTAATTCGTGCTTGGGCATCCTGAAGCGAACCGGGCCTTTCGCCGGCATTGCGCCCTTCATCAAGCAATGCACTCAGAGTTTCTGGCAATGGCTCCCCGGTAAGGCGGCACACTGCTTCCTGGACCTGCACGCAGATGAACCGGATTTGAGTCGATAGAGGAAACATGTCAGGCGCGAGGCGCGCTGATAGCAACGCCTCGGCATCTGATTTTGGCATTTGAGTCTGTGCTTTTGTCAGCCATCCAGAAAGTGCTTTCAGCATTTGCGTATAGGTAGGGACGATCAGACTCGTAATGTTCATATATTTCTTTCCTCAAGCCAAACAGAAATGCCTATTCGGTTTTAGCTTCCTCCGTTGCGTTCTTTGCAGCCGCCTTCTTCGCCGCGGGCTTCTTCGCTGCCGGCTTTTTCGCTGCCGGCTTTTTCTTCGGAGCTGCCTTCTTCGCCGCCGGTTTCTTTTTCGGAGCCGCTTTCTTGCGCTTCTTGGCCGGGCCTTTCGCTGCCCGGTCGTCGATCAACTGTGCTGCTTCTTCCAGCGTCAATTCATCCTTATCCACCGTTTTCGGCAATGACGCGTTGGTCGTGCCGTCGGTGACATAGGGACCGTAGCGGCCATCCATCAGCTTGATCTCGGCTTCGGTGCGCGGATGTGCGCCCAAGATTTTGAGCGGTTCTTGCTTCGCGCCGCGCCCGCCTTTGCTGTTCTTGGCAGCATCGGCCAGCTTGGCAACAGCGGCGTTCATGCCGATTTCAAACACTTCCATGGTGTTTTCAAGCCGGGCTGATTTTCCGTCATGGCTCAGATAAGGGCCATAGCGTCCGATCTGGGCCATGACTTCCTTGCCCGTTTCCGGATGCGTGCCGACTTCGCGCGGCAGGGAAAGCAGTTTCAGCGCCCATTCCAGACCGAACTCCTCGTTCGGCACATCTTTGGGAATAGAGGCACGCTTGGCTTCCTTGCCCTCGCCGCGCTGGACATAGGGGCCAAAGCGCCCGACCATTTTGGTGATTTTCTCATCCGTATCGGGATCAATGCCCAGATCTTCAGGACCCTCATCCGCATCGACATTCGCGCCGCCGCCCTGAGCAAAGCGGCGGGTAAATTTACATTCGGGATAGTTGGAGCAAGCGACAAAAGCCCCGAAACGACCGCCGCGCAGGGCCAGCTTACCCTCGTTACAACGCGGGCAAGTGCGCGGATCGCTGCCGTCCTCTTTTTCCGGGAACAGGTAATCGGCCAGGAACGTGTCCAGCTCTGCCGTTACTTCGGATGGCAAGCGCTCCATGACTTCGGCGGTTTTGGGTTTGAAGTCATGCCAGAACGCTTCCAGTATTTCCTGCCACTGTGCGCGGCCGCCGCTGACATCGTCCAGCTCTTCCTCAAGCAAAGCCGTATAGTCATAGGCGACATAGCGTTCAAAAAACCGCTCGAGAAATCCTATTAAGAGCCGCCCGCTTTCCTCTGCAAAGAAACGGTTTCCTTCAGTCCGGACATAGGCGCGGTCTTTCAGCGTCTTGATAATCGACGCATAGGTGGACGGACGCCCGATGCCGAGTTCTTCCATCTTTTTGACGAGGCTGGCCTCGCTGTAACGCGGCGGCGGCTGCGTGAAATGCTGGTTGGCATCGACCGATTTTTTCGCCGGGCTGTCGCCCTTCGCCATTGCTGGCAGCAAGCCGCTATCTTCGTCGCCGCTATCGTCGCGGCCTTCTTCGTAGAGCGCGAGAAAACCGGGGAACTTAACCACCTGCCCCGTAGCGCGCAGGCCTGTCTGGCCGGTGCCATCACGCATTTCGACGGTTGTGCGTTCCAGACGCGCTGCCGCCATCTGGCTGGCCATCGCGCGTTTCAGGATCAGGCTGTATAATTTGGCATGATCGCCGCTGCCAACGCTGTCTCGGGTGAAGCTGGTGGGACGAATGGCTTCGTGCGCTTCCTGTGCGTTTTTGGCCTTGGTCTTATAAATGCGCGGTTTGTCCGGCACATAGCTGGCGTCATAGCGGCCCGCAATCGCCTTGCGCGCGGTTGAAATGGCGCTGTCGTCCATCT